>NZ_JAWJTF010000272.1:0-2744 GCF_048836525.1 Nostoc sp. CALU 546 | reverse complement strand
GGCGTTGCATAAATGCGGGATAAATTAGAGGTTTAAACCATTTAAATTCCGTTTCTAATTTGTCGAAATTATCCCATTCTTCAGCAACGCCCTGTTTCTAATAAGGTTAGAAGATGGTTATCTCTTTGCCATTCTTGTCGTTATCAGCAAACTAAAAATTTTGGTGAATTTTTACTTTTACCAAATCGCAATAGTCAAGTTATTAATTAATTGGTGTTGCAATAACAGCAAAACCTAAACGGGGCGACTTTATTTCAGGAAGACAATCACCGTTAACTACACATTTTTGAATAATGTTAGGGGTGTTTACCACTTTTACAGAAACATTATAAGCGCCAAGATTTAATGCACTATTTCCTGTCATCATGGATACTATCTGCTCAACACCTAAGTTGATTGCAGTTTGAGAAGCAAAAACACTCATAAAAGTGAGTTCAGTTTTTAATCTTTCGGTAATTTGGCGAGTAAGCTCTGCGCCATATGCTCCACCAGAAATAACAGCGGCAACTCCGTTAGCTCCTTGGTTTTCTACGGATGCCCAATTAACAAAAGATTCTGAAGAAAAATACACTATTGAACCTGCGTGACTAGCTATTATGCTGTTTTTCACGTCATTGTAAGTATCACGATTGGCATCCTTAAATAGAGGCGGTGTCAGATTTACACTAGTTAATAAACTACCCAACGTAGGCATTTCTCCATTAAGGATTTTGGTAAATGCACTTGCATCTAGCTTTAAATTACCAAGACTTCCACGACCGCAGTTAAAAATAGGTTTTTGTTCAAAAGTTGACAAGTTGAACGTGTAATCATACTTGCATGTTGCAGAAGCAGACTCTCTGATGGTTTTACCGGGGATAGTTACAGTCTTCCATTCCATTTCGACATAGGGCATATTTTTAGTTTCAAACCCAATGCAGATTGTTCTTCCAAAAACTTTCTTTCGAGCAATACACTCCTCTACTTTGCGATACTTTGTAACAGGAACTTGTTCTTTTATAGTTTTTGGTGGAATTTTTACTTCCCATGTATGTGCAGCTTTAGCACTAGCACCTAAAGAAATATAATTTCCTGTTACATTGTACTCAAGTTTCTCAATACCTGTAGTTCCGTTATTACCGACCTTTATCTGATTTATAGCCGATCTGATATTATTAGCTTTTGATTGCCATTGACTAGCAATTGAATCCAATTTAGGAATACAATTCACCATTTTCTGGTCAAGAGGCTGAAGTAAGTTGATTGCTTGAGGTGTGCTAGTCATTGGGTCTTTTGCACAAGCTTCAAGATTATATGCTTTTGCTTGCTGAGATAATCCTAATATGGTAAAAACAGTTAATGTGGAAATTAGTTGAAATTTCATTTTTATATCCTCGAAATATGTAACCAATAAGTTAACTATGCTAACTAGGTGATTAATTACCTAGCTAATTCTATTGCTCTATAACAAGTTGCCAAAATTCATCAAAATAAACTTTTTCCTATTTAATTGAGGAACATGAATTATTGAACTTCTTGTCTTTCCCAATTAAAATCCAAGCCCGCTCGTTCTGTCAGTAAGAAAAAGTGTGCTAGTTAATGTAAACAATTGTAAACTTTGCCATAATTTTCCCAGCAAGAACAGACAAGTTAAATACTTAAACGATACGTGGATCTTGTTGAGCGATGACAGGCGAAGAGGCACTCAAATTAGTCGATGCTGTTTTACGCTCTACGGTCTTGGAGCAAGGACTAAATGATATTCAGTCTGTAGTCTTTCTCGAAAGTTGGGTTGGACGCACTTATGCGGAGATTGCGGATAAGCTAGGTTATGATTGTGACTATGTTAAACAGGTAGGTTCGCAATTGTGGCGATCGCTTTCCCAAGTCATTGGCGAAGAAGTCTCCAAAAAAAATATCCAAGCTATTCTGCATCGCTATCAGCAATCCCAAACCAGTACACAAGATTGGGGAGAAGCCGTTGATGTCTCCCGATTTTATGGTCGCCAAACAGAACTGCAAACTTTATCAACATGGATTGGCAAGGAGCATTGTCGTTTCGTCGGGATTTTTGGACTCGGTGGAATTGGCAAAACTACTCTCTCGGTGAAACTTGCAAGGCAAATTCAATCCCAGTTTGAATATGTGATTTGGCGTAGTTTACAGCAAGCACTGCCACTAAATACCTTACTGGGCGAGATTTTGCCGATTTTAATGGGTTCAGAGGCAACAATCGATAGTTCAATTAATCTTTTGATGAAACAATTGCAGGAAAAGCGTTGTTTGTTAGTTCTTGATAATGTCGAGTCAATTTTACAAAGTGGAAACCGGGGGGGAGAATACCAACGAGGGTTTGAAGCATACCAACAGCTATTTGAGCGGATCTGCGATGAACTCCACCAAAGTTGTCTGATTGTCACTGGACGAGAAAAACCGAGCAAAATTGCAGTGCGATCGGGGGAAAACTTACCAGTGCGATCGCTCTGTTTGTCGGGACTATCAGTAATAGAAGGTGAGCAAATACTGATTGCTAAAGGGTTAAATACAGCACCTCAACATCAAAACTTGGTCAATTACTTTGGTGGTAATCCACTCGCCCTCACAATCTGCCGCAACCGCTATTCTAGATATATTCTCTGGAGATCCACAAGCATTCTTGGCACCAGGAACTACTCTTTTTAGAAATTTATGGGAGTTACTCAAGCAACGATTTGAACGTTTCTCGCCTCTGCAACAGAAGAATATGTACTGGCTAGCGATTAACC
>NZ_JAWJTF010000185.1:0-6444 GCF_048836525.1 Nostoc sp. CALU 546 | reverse complement strand
TGGGTAAAGTTTTTCCATCTAGTGATATCTACAGTTTAGGAATAACTTGCTTTCATCTGCTGACTAATATTTCTCCTTCAACTTTGTGGATGAAACAAGGATATAGTTGGACTTCTAGTTGGCGACAGCATTTAACACAACCCATAAGTCAGGAATTAGAGATGATTCTTGATAAGTTCCTACGAGAAAATCATGAACAACGTTATCAATCTGCACAGGCTGTATTACAAGAGTTGAATAATCTGCCACCGCTAAGTTATACATTAGCTCCCACAGTTATTCCCCCTACTCTACCATCAAGTTCACAATCACAAAAACAACACAAATTAACTCGATATCTACCCCAATTTTCTAATAGTAAATTATTGTCTGGAGCAATCATTGCTGGATCAGGTAGTTCGTTCTTAGCGATCGCACTTATCAGTTTTCTCGGAACTACTTGGATTAGCTCTGGATTGTGGTTGATAATTTTAGCAGGGTTAGTCTTGATTCAATCTCGCCCGCTTCTAGAAAAAACTTATTTAATTATTATTGCTATAATAGCAAATCTACTCATTGTATTTACTTTCAGAAATCTACTAACCAATAATCTTCTAAAATCTGGTATAAATGGTCTGCTGCTTGTAGGGTTACTCGTTATTCTTGCAGGTTTATTGACACTGATTATCGTGAGTGTGTCTGAAATAATAAATAAACTTCTTTCTAAATATTTTTAAATTACTAGTACAACACGGCAGAAATAAACCAATCATTCCAAATCAACGAAACCCTTATGCTGTATTCATTTTAATTTTTAATTTTTAATTCCGCCTTGCGGTACTAGGTATGGCTAAATTTTCATAAATCTCTTGATTTCAGATAATTTTTGTAGAATTTGGGGAATTATTCATGACAAATAAAAAAGATAACTTGAGGCTGCTTATATCTCTAGGTCTGGCAGGAGTAATGGTAGCAGCTATTTTGTGGTTAATTAGCAAAGTTTCTTCGACCATTATAACACCATCAAACCCCATATCAGCTTCATCTTCATTGACAAATAAGCCTTCACTAATGAATTTGGGTACAAAGATTTTGGTGAAAGTGCAAACCTATCCTGAGAAAACAGATGGAGTTAAAGCTTTTGCTGAAAAAGATTTTACAACTGCTGTGAAAAAGTTCACCGCTTCTCTAAAAAATAATCCCAATGATCCAGAAACTTTAATTTATTTAAACAATGCCAAAATTGCACAAGATAATTCGAGCGCTCTGAAAGTTGCTGTCATCGCTCCAATTAACTTTGATCCGAGTTTATCAGAAGAAATTTTGCGTGGTGTAGCTCAAGCTCAAAATGAAGTTAATAACCAAGGAGGAATTAATGGTAAGAAGCTGCAAATTGTAATTGCAAGTGCTGAGAATAGAGAAGATTCTACACGGTTAGATAATGAATTAGTTCAAGACAAGAGTATTGTGGCAGCAGTAGGTGTTAGACGTAACGCCGCAATTTATAGTGAGAATCGCTTGGTGTTAGTTTTACCTGTCGAGCGACCAAATCAAGCCGAAAATCAAGAAAATTTAGAAAGCAATTCAATAAATAATCAACCTAATAGTTCCACAAATAATTACTTGTTTCATGTAAATCCGCTATATGATAATTTAGTAGATACTCATTCTCGCTACATTGCTCGACAAGCAAGAAATGTTGCTATTTGTGGTGATTCTCGTAGTTCAAGAAGTAATTCAAGCTCCTCATCAAGTCAGATACTTGTAGAACAGTACACTCAAGCAATCAAAAAATATGGCAGCAACGTTATTAGTACGCCTTGCAATTTGGCAGATAAGAATTTTGACCCTAGGGCTTTTGTAGATCAAGCCATAGAAACAGAAAATGCAAGTGGCTTTTTACTAATGCCCTCAATCAGAAATATATATTTTGCCACCAAAGTAGCACAAGAAGTTAGAGGCAGAAAACCACTGTTTGCTTCTGAAAGTATGTATAGTGCAACAACTTTACAAAATGGCAAGGATTTGGAAGGCATGGTATTACCTGTGTATTGGCATCGTGATGCTAATAAAGATAACCCCTTTGCAGAAAATGCCTTTCAGCTTTGGAATGCACAGGTAAATCAGAGAACAGCAGGAGCTTATGATGCAGTCCAAGCAATTATTACTGGCTTGAAACAAGATAACACCCGCGAAGGATTACAAAAGGTACTGTCTAATCCTAATTTCTCAACTTCAGGAGCAACAGGAATGATTCAGTTTTCGCCCTCTGGTGAGCGTCAAGGAGAAGCAATCTTAGTCAAAATCGAGCGTTGCGAGTCTTGCTCTACTGGAACTGGTTACGATTTTGCCCTCTTGAATAAGAAGTAGTTTTTTTGACGTTACTTGTCATTCTAAAGATATAGATTACTGCCAAATTTGTAATCTATATCTTTAGAATGTCATACTAAAATACTTGATTAGAATTGCAACGATCGCTTCAATTTTTATTTCTATTCTGGAACCCTAAAATTGTCTTTTTCTACCCAGAGTTGTGAACGCGATCACTCAAAAGAAAGATGGAATATCCCTAACCTCTATGTCAAGGTTATATCAGTAAGAATTACGAATACTTGCCGAGGAGAACACGGATGGTAGCTACATTAGATGATACGAAACGCAATGCTATTGCTCTAAAATTAGCAAGTCTTAAAGCACTCCAACAATTGGTGATCGAAAATGAGCGATCGCTTTTGACACAAGGACTTGATGCCGAAATTGCCGATCGCATCCGTAATTTCCTGAATGATGACGAAAAAAATCTTGGGGTTCTGGAAACTGTAATCGGTCAGTATGGCATTCAGGCTGAACCCAAAAAAACTGTTACAGAATTCATTGCAAAAGCTCGTGAATTGTTCAAAGGTTCTGAGTTGAGCCTGTATGAAAAAGTATCTCAGCATGAATTGCTGAAACATCAACTAGTAATGAGTGGCTTAATAGTTCACAAAGCTGCTCAAAAAGCTGGTGCTGACGTTTTGCTAGCGATCGCACCTTTGAACACCATTAACTTTGAAAACCGCGCTCACCAAGAGCAACTCAAAGGTATTCTAGAAATTCTGGGCGTCCGCGAACTCACAGGACAAGATGCAGATCAAGGAATTTGGGCACGTGTTCAAGACGCTATGGCCGCAGTCAGTGGTGTTGTAGGTAGTGCTGTTACTCAAGCCAGTGACAAAAAGGATATGAATATCCAGGATGTCCTTCGCCTGGATCACAACAAGGTAAATACCCTGTTCACCGAACTACTGCAAAGCAACAATCCACAAAAGATCCAAGAGTACTTCGGTCAAATTTACAAGGATCTAAGTGCCCACGCCGAAGCTGAAGAAGAGACAGTCTATCCAAGAGTACGTCCTTTCTACGGTCAAGATAACACCCAAGAATTGTTTGATGAACAAGCTCATGCCAAGCAAGCATTAGAAGAAATCAAGGCTCTCAGCCCATCTTCACCCCAATTCAAAGATAAAGTCAAACAGCTGATGGATGCTATTGGCGATCATATTCGTCAAGAAGAAACCACAATGTTTGCTGCTATTCGCAACAACTTAAGCACTGAGCAAAGTGAACAACTTGCGACTGAATTCAAAGCTGCTAAGACTCGAATTCAACAAAAACTAGGTGTTGTTACTGAATCAAATGTATAGGATGCTTTCGGGCTTTCTATAACTGCTAACAAAGATTAGTTAAATCAAAACTCCCAGCAGATCAACGCTGGGAGTTTTTGTTTACAAATTTTGCTGATGGTATTTATAAGCAGCGTATGCCATAGTTACAACCCCGGTGATAATAGCAGATTCATCAACTTCAAATTGGGGATGGTGTAATGGGTGGTTGATGATTCTTTCTTGGTAGCCTACACCCAAGCGAAACATAGAACCGGGGGCGTGTTCCAAATACATAGAAAAATCTTCAGCACCAAGGGAAGGTTCGGGTAAGACTTGAACGCGATCGCTACTCCAAGCTTCTTCTGCGGCTGATTGTAACAATTGCGTCAGGGTATAATCATTTTGAACACTGGGTACACCCTGGCGATAATTGACTTGATAGTTTGCTCCGTAGGTATGGCAAACATTAGATACAATATTTTCAATCCATTTCGGGAGATGGGCACGAGTTTCAGGATGGAGCGATCGCACGGTTCCCAATAACTGCACTTTATCCGCAATTATATTCGGCGCTCTGCCACCATTAATCTTCCCAATACTCAATACTACAGGACGTAAAGGATTCTGCGTCCGGCTGATAGCTTGTTGCAGTGCAGTAATGACTTGGCAAGAAATCCAAATCGCATCAATGGCCTCATGGGGACGCGCCCCATGTCCAGATTCTCCCATAATCAGAATTTCTAAATCATCAGCGGCGGCTGTCAATGCCCCGTAACGCACGCCAATAGATCCTGCGGGTATAGAAGGGAAAACATGAACCCCTAATACAGCCGAAACATTTTCCATCGCTCCATCTTTCACCATCCAGCTTGCCCCTTGGGCAATTTCCTCTGCTGGCTGAAATAAAAACCGCACTTTCCCACCCAACTCCTCTGCTAGCTGGGACAGCACCATTGCCGTTCCTAACCCCACTGTGGCGTGGACATCGTGACCGCACGCGTGCATAATCCCATCTGCACGAGAGGCATATTCCAAATTAGTGCCTTCTTGAATTGGTAAGGCATCCATATCGGTGCGAATTGCTAACAAACGGTCATTTTGCTTAGTGCCTTGGAGTTCTCCAATAACACCCGTTTTGCCAACTCCTTCTTCTACGTGCAGACCGCTAGAAGACAAAACACCAGCTACGAAGGCTGCTGTTTGGTACTCCTGACCGCTGAGTTCTGGGTGAGAGTGAATGTGGCGGCGAATTTCAATTAACCGGGGTGCTAGTTTTGCTGCTAAGTCTTTAATAGAGGTAAGCATTGATTCAATTAATCTATACGCTTTTTTCCCATGATAAAGAACTGTTAACAAACAAAATGCTTTTGCTATACAAGGATGAAGCAGAGGGGCAGAGGGGCAGGGGGGCAGGGGGGCAGGGGAGCAGGGGAGGATGGGGGAGATAAGGGAGACGAGGGAGAAATAAGCAATGCCCAATGCCCCATGCCCAATGCCCCATGCCCAATGCCCCATGCCCCATGCCCAATTTATTTTGAATAACAGGTTGTGCCTGGAGTATCTTCGGGTTGAAACTCGTTACATTCTCTAAGATTTTGACGCTCTAACGACCAGCCATAAGGTTTATCGGAGGTGACTACACCATTAGCTAGAGTTGTTAGTCGGAAGTTAGCCCCCCGAAAATTGGTAAAATCCAATTTCGCATCTTTTAAGTTTGCTGCTTCTAAATTGGCGCTGATAAAACCGGCAAAAGATAAATTGGCATTTTCCAGGGATGCTGATTTCAAATTTGCTCCTGTTAAGGAAGCACCACTGAGATTTGCTGAATTTAGAACCGCACCTTCTAAATTTGCACCGGTGAGATCGGCATTCGTGAGATTAACTTCAGATAATGTAGCGCCGCTCAAGTCAGCCCCTCGCAAATTTGCTCCAGTTAGATTTACTTGAGTTAGATCAGCACCACTCAAATTACACCGGGGACAGGCACTTGTTGCCTTCAACTGATCTAAATCTAGCTGATTTAATGCAAGGCTCTGCTCTGCAAACCCGAAACAAGCTAATAGGACGCTAGTAGCAACAATCTTAAATTTCATATTTTTTACAGATATCCACAAAAATGACAAGTTACGCACATTGCGTACTGTCATAGTTACATATACCGCCTCCCTAAAAAACAGCAGGGATGAAGCATTCATTAAGAAGCTGTAAAAATACTATAAATTCTAGTGGTAAGACTACTCAAATTGAAATGTAGGCTATAGAATCGATTCGTAAGGAACTATACCGAACCAATTATAGACTACCATATATGTGATCCCCCTAGCTCGATGAAAAATACGACTAGGGGGATCTTGTTTTTGGGCACTTGATTGAAAATGTTGGGTTTCGTTCCCCAAAGCGCGATCGCCGATAGCATATTGGTAAAATCAGCTTTTCAACGATCGCCCCTTATCCGTCACCATCCAAAATGCTGCTGATATCTTGTGTTGCGTAGCGCGATCGCCTACTCTGGATCAGGTTCAATAGGCGCTTGACGACTGTGGCGGACATGAATAATAGCTACAACATCCTCCTCAACCACAAACAATACTCGATATTGTCTACGTTTACAGACGAAGAGTTGACGAATTTCTCGCCCAATTGCTTGTGCTTCGGGCGCTATTGGGCATCGTTTGGGAAACAGGTGTAGGGAGGCAATCTCATCTTGCAAGTCGTAATACCATTGATTAGCAGTTTCAGCATCAAAGTTGTCACACATCCAACGGTAAGTGTTTTCTATGTCTTGAAACGCGCTTGGCTGGATCAAAACCTGATAAGTCAT
>NZ_JAWJTF010000021.1:0-106446 GCF_048836525.1 Nostoc sp. CALU 546 | reverse complement strand
ACTTTTAGGTCTACTGACTGTCATTAAAGGCTGAACTCTCGGTCAGATGCAAGTGCAAGTCTTGCCATTCAGACTCAGAATTGACTCCTTACCTGCCCACACCGAACAAGCTCGATTCTTGTAGAGTGAAGCTGGGAACAGGGTGCGTGCGATTCGTTCTAACCCCAAAAGGTTATGAGCCTACTAAGGTTAGGTCTTAGGTTTTTCCTAAGATAACTCTCATTTGATGTCAGTGAGGCGTTTATTGCCAAGTCTGACCCACCAAAGGCTGGTGTGACTCGAAAACGAACCCCACGGAGGTCAACCACCAAAGTGAAAGCGGGTTGTAAGGGCTTGACTGAAAGGTGAAACAGATTAGGTTAGCAATAACCGAGTAACCAATCGAAGCCATTAGGAGTCGCCACGGTTAGCCAAGTGCGAAACTTCAGAAAAAACCTCCTAGTTCCTAGCAGTAAGGGAATCTGTACCCTCTGACTAAATCACCGCAATAATTCTCGTTCCCGCGTGCCGTCCACGAGGAACAGCCTATGAGTTGGTGATGGGGGAATTGAAGTGACCTAAAGCGACAAACAAATCAAATGTGGGAACGAAGAAAAACGACTTGATGGCTCACAACCTGGTGTGGGAGAAAATGGTTAAATCTCTAGCGTCACAAGTCGGGTAGGAGACGGACTAACAATTATCCGTCAGTTTCAAAAGTAGATGAAATGGAGTAAATCAAGCTATGACATCGATAGCAATATCAGATGATAGATGGAAGAGACTCCCCTGGAAGAAATTCCAAAAGAATCTCTTCAGATTACAAAAACGAATCTACAAAGCTCAAAAAGCAGGGAACTACAAACTAGTGCGAATGCTTCAAAAGCTAGTCCTGAAAAGCCAAGCAGCTAAACTGCTAGCAATTCGTCAAATAACGCAGCTTAATACAGGCAAATGTACGGCTGGTATCGATGGGGTGAGAAACCTCAACTGCCATCAACGCTTGACATTAGCCACACAACTAAATATCAACCATTGGCAGCACGCCAAGCTCAGAAGAGTATGGATACCAAAAACCAACGGAGAGCAAAGACCACTTGGCATACCTACCATTATCGATAGAGTGTACCAATGTCTTGTCAAGTATGCCCTAGAGCCTGCTTGTGAAGCCTACTTCAATGCAAACTCCTATGGCTTTAGACCTGCCAGATGCACTCATGATGTCCAAAAAATGCTATTCTCAAACCTCAACAGTAATGCCAAAGGTTTATTAAAAAGAATACTAGAACTGGATATCGAAAAGTGTTTTGACAGAATTGACCATCAATACTTAATGAGTCAAATCTCATTACCCAAAGCTGCAAAACTAGGCATTTTCAGAGCAATAAAAGCAGGCGTTCTAAAGGAGCGTCAAGTCACGGAAATGGGAACCCCGCAAGGTGGTGTTATTTCCCCACTCTTAGCCAACATTGCCCTTCACGGGTTAGAAGATATTGGACACAAACTAAGATACAAAGTGGTAAATGGTCAGGGTTGGGTAAATGCACTTACAGGCATTAGATATGCCGATGATTGCGTATTTATCCTGGAGCAACAAGATGATGCTGATGCTCTTAGAAAATCAATTGACGAATTTCTGAATATTAGAGGACTAAACGTAAAAGAAGCCAAAACCAAACTAGTGCAGAGTATAGAAGGGTTTGATTTTTTGGGCTGGAAATTCATTGTTCGTAAAGATGGTAGGTTCTTATGTACCCCGTCGGATAAGAACTATAAAACTGTCAAATTCAAAATCAAATCCTCTCTAAAGGACTCAAATTATACACTTGAGCAACGTATAGCGAAGGTATCCAGCATCATCAGAGGTTGGAGAAAATACCATCAATACTGCGATATGAGCCAACACGCGCTGTGGCATACAAGTCACTGGGCATGGAAATTCATTCGCAAACAGGGGCGGTTTAACCGATGGCAAACCAATGGAATTATGAAAGAAGTAGCTCCAACGGTTCCCTGGTCAGCAGCAAAATTTGTCAAAGTCAAGGGAAATAAAAGCCCATATGACGGAGACTTGCTCTACTGGTCTAAACGTAACTCCGTATTATATGACGGAGCTACAGCTAAAACACTTGCCAAGCAGAAATTTAAGTGCCAACACTGCAACCTGTCTTTTTTGCCTGATGACCTAATAGAGTTACATCACGTTGATGGCAACCATAATCATTGGAAGTCAAGCAATTTGGTAGCTCTACATCGTCACTGTCATCAGCACCAGACAATACACTCGTTAAATCAAGGTAAATCTGGGAGATAGTCGAGAGACTTATGAAACTTAAAGCCGTGTGCGGCGAAAGCTTCATGCACGGTTTGGCAGGAGAGGTGTCTGGTGGCAACATCAGCATCGACTCTAACAATCAGACGACCGTTGCGGGTTGACACTGGCGCTAACAGGGAGTTCCTATGATGAAACAGAGCCTAGAAAAGCGACTTAACAAAAGACAGGGCGCAACCCAAAATCCCCTGATCTCACTGGAGTTCATTCCCGCCGAACATGGATTGAGTAACGGCAAAGAGTCTAGGGAATCCAGTAGTCGAATTGGCTACATCTAACGGAACAATCAATCTTTCCGAGGGAACGAATAAAAACGAGTTGTGGGTCTAGGGGCTTTTCGTTCCCCAAGTAGCCCAGACGAGCGGAGGAATCCCCACAATTCGGGTAGGACAGACCGTAATTGGTCTGAGGTGTTCAGAATACACAAACTCTAGAAGAGAAAATGATTAGACACAGTTATAAAACTAGTGAATCTTGGAAAGCCTTACCGTGGAAGAAATTCCGCCGAAATCTTTTCCGCCTTCAAAAGCGAGTGTACAAAGCGGTTCTTGTTGGAGACAAGCGGAAAGCTAGGTTACTCCAAAAGCTTATTCTAAAATCAACCTCGGCTCGATTTCTTGCAATTAGACTTGTATCTCAGTTAAATGCTGGTAAAAAGACGGCAGGTATTGATGGGAAGAAATCCCTCTCATTTGAAGAACGCTTCAACCTTGAAGAACTACTGAAAATGAACAGTGGAAATTGGAAGCATCAAGGACTACGGGAAATCCCAATACCCAAAAAGGATGGGACTACCAGAATGCTTAAGATACCTACCATCGCGGATAGAGCTTGGCAATGCCTTGCAAAATATGCCCTGGAAGCCGCCCACGAAGCAACTTTCCATGCTAGGAGCTACGGATTTAGAACTGGGCGCTCTGCCCATGATGCACAAAAGTACATCTTTGACAACCTTAAATCCCATTCCAATGGAATAGAAAAACGAGTAATTGAACTCGATATCGAAAAGTGTTTCGACAGGATTAATCACTCAGCAATAATGGACGAACTCATCGCCCCCAAAGGCTTAAAACTCGGTATCTTTCGATGCCTCAAGGCAGGAGTAAATCCAGAATTTCCTGAACAAGGAACCCCACAAGGGGGAGTGGTCAGCCCATTACTAGCTAATATCGCGCTCAACGGGATTGAGAGTATACACAGATACCACGCCGAATACAAATTCGGTAAAAGTATCACAGACAACACCTCAGAAAATAGAATTGTCGAGCCATCAATCCGATACGCGGATGATATGGTCATAATACTACGTCCCGAAGATAACGCGATAGAGATACTTGAAAGAATCAGCGAGTTCCTCCGCAAACGCGGAATGAATGTAAGCCAAAAGAAAACCAAAGTTACCGCCGCGACAGATGGGTTCGATTTCCTCGGCTGGCACTTCAAAGTCCAGAAAAACGGTAAGTTCAGATGTAGTCCCTCTGTGGATAACTTCAAAACATTCCGTAAGAAAATAAAACACATCGTCAACAACTCGAATTATGGTGCTACCACAAAGGCTGAGAAATTAGCCCCGGTAGTTAGAGGTTGGAGAGTTTACCATAAGTTCTGCAAGATGGACGGGTCTAGAAACTCGTTATACCACATTCAAAAAAGAGCTTACACGGTATTTAACAAGGAAACCAAGCAAAATCGCTACTCTAGTAAGAAATTACTAGACAAAGCATTCCCAACAGTTTCCTACTCCGAAAACAAACACGTCTCAGTCAAAGGAACAAAATCACCTTACGACGGAGATACAGCCTACTGGAGCGAACGTAACAGTAAGCTCTACGACGATGAAACCTCTAAAGCTCTTAAGAAGCAAAACCATAGATGTGCCTCCTGCGGTTTAAAATTCATCGATGAAGAACGGATTCATCTGCATCACATCGATGGAAATCACGCCAACTGGAAGAAAAATAATCTGGAAGCAATTCATGAGAGTTGCCACGATTACAAGCACATGAGCAAAGGCGCAAGCTAAGAACATCGGGAGCCGTGTACACGGAAACGGGTACGCACGGATCTAACTGAGAGGTGCGGGGAATAATATCTCCCATCGACTCAAACAGATATGGGACGGTGACTATACCGTAAAAATCGAACACCTGAAATCACTGGAACTATTTGATGAAGATTGTAGATTCATGCAGCAGTTATGTTTGAGGTTACGGCAGTTGCATCAAGTGGCGACCCGTGACGAGGCTGTGGATTGGCTGTTGCAGGGGCTTGGGAAACAAGCAAAACCTTATTTATCTTCGTTGCAGGCAAAGCTGCTGGCGGCTGTTGAGAGAGAGTACAACCTTGTTTGGAAGCAGCATAAGTGATGATACAGCTAGTAAAAAGCGATCGCTTTTGGGTCTTTGGGTTGATTAATTTGTGATGGCAGCAAAAGGAAACATTATTGGTAAAGAACATGATTTTTTTCGGAACTTGCTACCATACAAGCTGTCTATCTAACAATACCGAATCACTTATACAGTAACCGGGGCATTGAATCTATGAAGCCCCATGTAAATTTCTGGCGTGAGCTAAAACTGCTCTCTTGTCAAAACTTGAGAGCAGTTTTGTATTGTCAGTCAGCAAAGCGCAAAACTGCCAACAGCTATAAGTGCCGCAAAGAAAAAAGTTGAAGTTTCACTGACTCTTAAAGAGTTACTTCTTGTTTGATAGCCAAGCTCATAGCGATATGTTTCTCGTAATATGCAGCTTCATTGATGAAGATTGGAAAAATGGAAGATTCTCCTTGATAGTCAATTACCTCACCATCAAAACCGAGAAATAATGGGTCGCCAGTATGCAAAATTTCATAGTCTTTAAATTGAATTTGAGGGTAAATCATTGCCCGAATTTGCTGAAGTTCATCTCTGGGATAATCTACAGCTTTCACTTGTTGGTATAGGGTGAAAGTTTTAGGAATTTCAGGTGTTATTGCCTGATTACAGAGTTCGATAAAATCGAGAATTGAACTAATCAAAGCTTCTGTTTGCAAGAATAATTCGGCATTGAGAGTCCCTTGAGCTACTGGACCCACTTCGATAGCAAAGCCCAATTCACAAACACTTCTCAGGTAAGGATGGTCTTGATTAGGTGGGTATTGTAAAATTTTGACTCTAATCAGGGAGCTATTTAGTTGGGAATAATCTAATTTATAATTTGGGCATGGTTAATTTCATTTTCTTTATCAAATCATCAAGTCTTGTGATTATCTAGATAATTTTGAGATGTTCATTCGTTTTTATTAGGAAATAAGGTGCGTTTCCCCTAGTCAGGGGGGTGACTTCCTGGCTTAGGCATCCACCATATACTAGGCAATACTCATATTGACTCGCACGATCACATCGTTGAAATCTTTGTCACCACCATTTGATAAATCCTCAAAGCCAAAGATGTTATTTCCTAACAAGCGAATATGATCTGCCTTATCAGCGTTCGCTCCCAAGAATGGGAAGTAAACTGCTGAATCGTTATTGGGATTGCTATCAAGTAAAGCATCAGGTCTACCATTAGCAATAATAAATGGTGCAAAGATGGAACCAGGTTGGAAAGTTCCTGTGTAAGTTGCAGTCCCTTGGTTATTAACTGTTAAGTCAATCCCTGCAACACGCCCACGAACTGCGGCTTCAGTATAACCAGCCTGTCCCGCGAAAATATCTGCTTTCCCATCTGAGTTGGTGTCAATACCACCATTTTCATCAGCTACTTGATAGAAGCCGATGAAATTGTCGAAAGCTGCTTCTCTGTTGACTACAAAATCAGCTTTTACCTGATTTGTAACATCTCGCAAATCAATAATTTCTCCTTGTGGCTTTCCTTGCAGATTTGTACCGAGAGGTAATGCATCATTAGTAGGCTGAATTTTCACTACCAGATCCTTGAAGTCAGCAGTGCTATTACCATCTGTGTCCTTCCAAGCCAGGGAAAACTGATCGGAACCCAAGTCTGTAATCTTTTGCTTTAAGGGATCAGAAAATAGTATATCTGTAAGTGGGGTGACTCCAGCAAGTACAGCATCAGTTGAGCTGTTCCTTACCAGATAAAATCTCAAGTTCTCACCAGAGTTAAATTCCAGCAGATGTGTCAGATTGTTGGTATTAAATCCATTGGGGAGATTGGCAATAGCAGAGAAAATTACTTTAGCTCTGTTCAAAGCTGCTTGGGCGTAACCTGCTGCGCTTGGTGCAATACCATTGATGTTACCTTGAGCATCGTCAACGGTAAACGCTCCTAGTTCATTGACAAGATTAGAGCTTCGTCCGGTGAGAGTAACTTGAAGTTTTGATTTGCCACTGCTATTAAAGATGTTAAAGATATCATCAGCTATTTTTGAAAGCTTGAAGGTAGGTGAGCTGTTGCTTTGTTCTACAGCTAGTACAAATGTGTCAGTTGCACTTACACCATCATTATCTGTGGCTTGTACCTCAATTGTGAAACTTCCAACATTGGCATTAGTTGCTGTACCGCTAAAGGTGCGAGTAGCAGGATTAAATTTCAGCCAGCTAGGTAAATTACTGCCATCTTTTAAAGTTGCTGAGTAAGTAAGACTATCACCTGCATCAATATCGTTGAAGGTATTGGCATCAAAAGTAAAACTGAAGGCTGTATTTGCTGGAGTGGATTGATCTGCAATGAGTTGGTCGAGTGTTGGCGCATTGTTGACAGAGACAATCGTCAAATTTACTTGAGCCGGACTAGCGGCGTAAGCTGTGCCATCAAAGCCATTCCAACTAAAGGCGATATTACCTTTAAATTGACTACTAGGCGTGAATTTGAGTTTGCCCAAATTACTGGCATTAATCTCCTGACCTTCAGTAACCGCTACGCCATCAAATTCGAGGATGCCATTGTTAGGAAGGGAAGAAATTTGAATTTTGCTGAGGCTATTACCATCGGGATCTTTAAAGGCATTATTGAAATCTTCCTCTGTAAAGAAAATGATGCTATTTAGAGATCCACTTTTACTGATGTTACTCAAGACAGGTGGTTTAAAGTTTAAATTGCTGGGAATTTCATAATAATCGATAAATTGAGTGCTTTGTATTGTACCAGTAGCATCAACAGTCACTAGTTCAAAAGTTGTACTGTTATTTGCATTTTGAAGCAGCTGATAACCAGTCGCGGTTTTTTCAATTTGTAGTAGAACGATACCCAACTGATTTACAATTGCTTCTGTTAGTGGTGTACCATCATTGAGTTTAAGGTACTGTTTTTCTTCTTGTTCATCAATAATATAGCCATTAGAGCTACTGAATAAGCTTGCTGTCCCAACTACATCGATCGCTTCAGAAATTTGATTAATAATTCCATCCCTATTCAAATCTTGTTTCAAGTCAATTTCATAAGCACTCAGATTTGCAAATGAAACTACTTGTTTGGCTATTTTGCTACCATATTGATTTAAAATCAAGAGGGAGTAAGTACTATTGCTATTTTGCCCCATTGCATAATAGTGGGCTGATGGTAACTCTGGAATATTAACAAAAACTCGTTCTACAGCGATTGGCTTCCAATCACTATTATCTTCAACCTCATAACCGTCATTTAAGATTTTTTTCGCTCGTGTTTCGTTCTTATCTTTTAGTTGATAGGTTACTTTTGTTTCTCCAGTTTCTATTTGAGAACCCAAAAATCGGTCTTTCTGTTTGTAGTTAACTAAAGCTAAAGTTACATCCCCAGTTTCTTCAACTACATCCGTTATGCCAATAAACCCATCTTCGTTAAAGTCTTCACTAAATTGACCTTCGTATTCAGCGACCTCAGCACTAGTGTTCAGACCCAAGGTGTGATCTACACCCATGTAATCTTCTACTGCATTAATCTCTGGGGGTTGATAAAAAGTTCCAGAACTAGAACTAGCTGGGTAATAACTACTAGATGCACCCATTTTAAATCTCCAGAGATACCATCTGGGATTGTTAGCATCTGGGCTTTTCCACATCACATCGACAAATCCTCTAGAAACCACATCTCTTTCAACTACTGCATAAGGAAATGAGCCTAATTCTTCTGTAATTGTTCTTAATTCAGTAGGGATAAAAGAGGCTGCGATTGCCTTCCACCCATTTCCGGGATAATTTGCCCCAAAATTATTAAATTGTCCAGAGGGCAGATTTGTGTAGCCTACTGGATAGAGAGAATCATCTGAAATGTCGTAAGATTTAAGGAAAAAATTTGGTATTCTTTCCGCCCGAATTGGGACAACAGGAATTTGATTAGTATATCCAACTTGGGTAGTCACTCTGATTAGTGGATCTCTGACAGCGTAGTAAGCCGTATACTTATTAGGATCATCTCCTAGAGGCTCTATAACCTCATAAAGAATTGTGTAATCATCTTTATCAATGTCTGAATCAATAATTTTTACACGTCCTGTAAAGCCGTCTTGATTAAGATCTTCATTGAATAATCTTTCATAATATCCGAGCCGAAAAGTATCTACTACTTCTCCTTGATTATTGCGTTCTACTAAGCTTCCACCACTAGGGTCATCAGACGGCACTTGCTTATTTAAACTGTCTATACTCCAAAGAGTGAAATCGCCAAGATCATTTTGGAAAATTACTCCTTTATAATTAGGATTAATAATATTATTCTCAGGAAATACAAGCTTTATTGGTTTTCCAGGTAACGGAGTACCTGAAGGATTAGATAAATAATTAGATTCTGGTCTTTCTTGCGCTTGACCTACCCAGTAACCTTGATCATCTTTCCATAAACCTTGTCCAAGTATATAGCCATCTATCAATATCCCAGGTTCAATATAACCTGTGCTGTTTAAGTCCTGCTGTAGTTTGGTTTCATAAGCAGCGACTTTGTTAGTGGTTATAAATGAGGGGATATAGCCAGCCTTGACGTAAGTCTTGCCATTTTCTAGGATTTTTTCTGATTCTTCCCAAACAATAAAAGGCTCAGGGTCGCTCTTCTGAAAAGGAGGTAAAAGCTTACTGAAAACAACTGTGTAGTTCCCCGATGCATCCTCTTCCGCACCGATGGGACAATATTCCCCGTAGGGAGTATTATCAAGCGTACCTTTTGGTTCGGTAATTATATTTCCGTTAGAGTCTCTTAGAATTAGTGCTTTGGACAGCAAATCAGCGCGATTATAGGGATCAACAGGATTATCTGATTCCCCTAACTCACTGGTTTTGTACAATACGTAAGTATAGGTGTTGCCCTCTAGCTTTTTAGCCAGGATGGTATTTCCTTGCTTTTCTAAAATTTCTACAATCGGAACATTATCTGGAGATATTGATAAGGGCGTTGTAATGTCACTTTGAAGATCTGATAGCGGCGAATCTGATGTAGAAAGTGATAGGGGTATAGGTACAGTAAAGCTTAATCTAGGTGCAAGAGAAGCAGGCAGTGTTTTTTGAATATTTCCAGTGCTTAAGTAAGGAATTGGCAATTTGGCAATGTCAAATCTTTGCTCATAAAGCGGGCCAATTGTTTTAGATTTACTAATTCCGAGACCATCAACTGTTGCAGTGGCTTGACCAATAATTAGGTCTGAATAGATATCAGCATACAAACCGGCACTAGCTGTCAGTTTGGGAGAATCAAAACCAATATTGAGTTTAATGTCTGCTGTGTTACCGCCTCTTGCATTTAGTTTTGCTAATGGATTGCTTCCTAAATCTATTTTTGGAAAAGAAGATGAAGATATGAGCGGTATTTTAGATGAAACTGAACCATCTTCAAATTCCAGAGTAGCAAATAAATCGCCGAAGCTAATTCCTGTATCTAATTTGAGATTTATTCCTCCCTTTAATGAGGCTGTAATGAGTTTCCAATCTATTTCAAAAACATCGAAATATTCTCTTGTTCCTGATAAAGGTGTTAGAAAAGGTTTTAGAAGGGGAATATTACTCAGAACCCTAATGAGATCAGCCTCTAAATTTACTATAGGAATTTCATTGTTAATGTTAATCCCATTCGTTGATACTTGCAGTCCTTTTTTCAGAATTTTAACAACTTCATTGTCTGTTGTTGGATAGTCCAGATTTACTTTAAACCCGGCTTCTTTAACTGCTGCTGGTAAATCAACTTTATTCTTGCCAGAATCACTAGATTCTGAACTGGAAAAATCTAAAATTGGATATTTTATTCTTGCATCACTTGTGCTAGTGTTAGGGATCAGTGTGACAGTCTTGTTGCCAAGCTTGCCGTCTAAATACCCTCCAATACCTACCTCAAACCCTGCATACAAGTTATAGTCAGGAGCAGTGAAATTAACAGTAGGTAATACGTTATTAGAGTTGAAATTGCTCTGAAGTTCTAATTGATTTCCAACTAATTTGAGTCCTAATTGACTCCAAGGAAACTCTAAATTGAGAGACCCTAAATCCAACTTCGCCTGCAAGTCTAAACCTGCTGTTAATCGAACTTCTCCTTCAAGTCCTACAGTCTTGCCTAGAATGCTTACAGAATTATCGAAGTGAGTAATCTCTTTATCCTTAACACCGATAAACTTACTGTAATCGATTGTCGGAAACCCTAAAAGGTCGTTAAATTTGATTTCTTTGCTTGCATTAGAAAAATTAAGATTAAAAGCCATAATTCCAAGTCCTATTTGCCTACAACTCAAAAAGCCAGTATATATGGCAGAGAAAAGAGATTTTAACAATTTTCTCTGCTTGTTTTTACTAAAATACAGTAAATTACCAAGTTATTAGGAAACAATGCATAAGTGTAAGCTGTGCTATCGATCTACAGAAAGTCATAGACATCGCCTCGCTTATATCTCCTCAAAGAATTTGGGGCTATGAAAACTGCTTAACTAAATACTTGCTGCCTAGTATAAAGTTTGACGTTTGTAAAGTTTGTAAAAAAGTTGGATCTTATTGATAGATATATGTAAATCTTTTCAAAAAATAAAGCTCATGATGCGAATATCGTACTTAATCTAATTTTTCTACGTGGATAAATGATGTTAGAAGAGGGCGAACGCGCAGGTTTGTGTCAAACAATTTTGAATTTTAGATTTGCGATTTACCATTGTTACTAAGATAAATATTTACATTCTCAATCCTCAAATCTGAGGTTGACAATACCCCAACAGCATATATAGAAGATACCGAAAAACCGAACACTACCGTTACAAAACTAATGATTGCTGCTGTTTTCTTGATTTTATGCATTTAAATTAATTCTCCTTTCGAGGTCTAAATAAGCGGTTTCAAATTTAGTTTGCATACTCATCTGCGATCACTTCTTCTACATTTCCTCTAAGAACTTGGGGTTACAAAAGCTGCTTAACTAAATACTTTACTGCCTGGTATAAAGATTGACGGTCGGAAAAAGGTCGGAAAAAGTCGGGTCTTTTTGAGAGATTTGCGTAAACTTTTGCAAAAAAATAGAGCTAATAGTGCGAATATTGTAGTTCATCACGTATTTTTGAGTCGGTAAATGACAGTTGAAGAGGGTATACCTACAGCGAGCGAAGCGATGTCTAGGGGGGTTTCTCCAGAACGAATCGCACTTGCAGATATCCCCGCTGAACTCCAATACCGTGTCTGATTTCAAGATGTTCGGCATTATCAAAGACTTTTAGCTTTCTGAGGGCGAATAGTACTGAATATCAGGAGAGGGAGTAACTTTATCCACAATCAAGTTGATTTTCATTCCAGAGGTATAGGTTGCTCCAGAACGGGTAGTTTGTTCAACCCGAATTTCATACTGAATCGCTTGCCCTCCTTGCAGCCACGGATCGAAGCGATCGCCTAAATTGACTTTATAAAGATTACCCCAGACTGATAAGCCTTCAGGATAGGGTGGTTGTAGAGCAAATGGATAAGAAACCTCGCTAACTTTGGAGTCGTTTTGGTACAAAATAATTGTGAATTTAACTGCTTTTAGCTCTGGTAGGAGCTTACCTTCATCTAAAAGAGTAAAGTTGCGGGGATCGCGGAAGCGATCAAGTCCCTTAAACTTAAAGCGTCCTAAGCGTTCGGGGTGAATACCTCCAGTGATAGCAACCAGGGTTTGGTTTTGCGATTCACTGAGTTTGTATTCCAATGTGCCGGGAATGTAAAATTGCAGTTGCCCTGATTCCGTAATCACAGCTTTCATCTTAGGATCTCCTAACTCTTGTGGGCGTTTAGCCGCTTGCCAAGCCACTTTAAAAGAACCTTGGACAGTTTGTAACAAGTCGTAAGTATCCCGAACATCAGAAGCATTACCCAGTACACTCCGTAGTCCTGTCTTCTCCAACCAGTTGTTCTTAAGCAGAGGAATGGTTTTATCAGTTAACAAGCTGACGCGATCGCTATAACTGATTTGTTCCTTGGGAATATCATCACCCTGAACTAACCAAACCTGACCATAACTGCCTGGTTGCCCATCTGCACCTTTGCGTCCCTGTTTACCACTCTCCCCATTTTCACAAGTAAAAGTTTTCTGCTCTGACAGACCAATATATTTCCAGCCATAACGGTAATTGGCATCCGGGGGCTGCGGCTTGGGTCGATTTTCTTTTTCATCGTAGAACGCATCGCCAGAACAGCGAAATAATTTTCGTTGGGTTTCTGTCCAGGTGGCGTTAGCTACATTAAGCGGTTTCGCCATTAATGACCAAGTGCAATAGTTTACAGTCCGGCGCGGTTGAGTACAGTTACATCCATCACCAGCCTGTCCGCCATTTCCCCCAGAACCGGCTCTCCCGCCTCCATTACGTAACACCACATTCTTTAGTTGAGAAAGTGACTCAAAGTAAAGAGTGACATTTCCTCCCTTACCACCGTTTCCCCCATCACTACCATTCCCGCCATTGCCACCTCCTGCACCGCATACGTTAGCTGCTTTTTTGGGCTGTTGGCATTCAGAGGCGTGTTCACCAGAGGTAGCAGATTCTCCGGCTTCGCCATCTGTGCCGGAGAGATCAACTGTTTGTAGTTGCTGGCTGGCGCGGATTTTTTGGTCAGATGCTGAGATGCCGTCTTGTCCGGGGCGACCATCTACTCCATCTCTACCAGCTTGACCAAAAGTTTGTACTTCAGCCGCGACGATATTGACAGTTAGACCGTTGAGAATTGTAGTTAGCAGACACAGTTTGATGATGTACTGAAGGAGGTGATTAATATTCACAGTAATAAATATGAGGCTATTATTAAGAGTTAAAGTTTTAATTAATCCATAATTTTACATCCCTTGAAATTGATTGCACTAATATAAGTTATTCTCTGATATAAAATACGATAGCTACATTTCCCGCAGGCATCGCCTAAAATTATTATCTTATGGAAACGGGATCGCTTTTTCGCTTCTTTAGTCTCAAGGAATTACTCTGCAACAATCTTCACTCTTAGACAATCTTTTTACATAATAAAATTAGTCTTTTTAAAGCCCTTGATTATCTTGTAAAGGCAAGTCTTTGATAATATCCAGCACTAGTTGATAAAGCTCTATATTTCCTTGTTGTTGATAAAGTTGTGCTGCCTTTTGGTAATTAGCCAATGCTTCCTGGTTATTTTCAAGCATATAATAAGACTGTCCCCTCAAAAGATAAGCCTTAGCATAGTTAGGGTCAATGCGAATTGCTTGATTATAATCTTTAATTGCTTGTTCATCATTGTCTAACCTAGAATATAACTTAGAATAAGAGTGTCCCCTTAAAAAATAAACCTCAGCATAGTTAGGGTCAATGCGAATTGCTTGATTATAATCTTCAATTGCTTGTTCATAATTATTTAACAGCTCATATGAGACTCCCCGACCAATATAAACCTCAGCATAGTTAGGGTCAATGTGAATTGCTTTATTATAATCTTCAATTGCTCCTTGATAATTTTGTTGCGCTACTTTCGTTAGACCTCTTGCATAAAAATCCCTGGCAGACTGAGGATCACTCAAACGAATAGAAGGATTTACTCCTGTGGGAGTATTATCCTGCTTGATTGAACTGCTACTGGAGATTTGAGATCGCATCGCCAAAAAGGTATTAATTGGAATTCCTGCATTAAAACCTGATTTCTGTGGTATTAAATTTCCTGTTTCTGATTTACTCTGTGTGGAAGTATCTGCGAGTCCATGAATTGCTACAAGTCTTCCAGCCACGTCAAATACTGGACCTCCGCTATTACCCGTCACGGTTCTGGCATCGTAAATCAAACTATAGCCATTGATGGCACTACTAGCACGAGAAACTACCAACCCTTTAGTAAAAGCAAAGTCTCTAGCTGCCCCTGATGTTCCAAATACTGCCGGAAAACCAGCAACAAAAATATCTGCGGCAATTTCCGCTTGGTCAGAATTCCCTAAAGTCGCAACTGGATAATCTTCTGTTGCTTCAAATGTGACTACTGCTAAATCAGCATCATTTTTACTTTTTTGTAAAACTTTAATATCTTTAACAGGATAATCTTTTCCTATAGAAGTGCGAACTGAGTAAGTAATATCGCTAGAACAAACAATCTCTCCTGGTCTGTCTAAAGCATCACATACGACATGATTAGCAGTTAAAACAGTGTAGGTATTGCCTTCTTTAGCAATAATTACTCCTGAACCTCCGGGAGAAGTAGTACCTTCATTGTTGATTTGGACTGTAGTTTTTTTAGCAATTTGGGCAACTTCTTGGCTATTGGCTGCATAAGTAGATGTTGGTAGAGTAACTATTATTGCTGCCACTACTGCTGTACCAAATAGCATGGAGGAATAATTATTGAATTTGTTTGAATATAAACGCATATTTCCGATTTCTCCTACTTATATAAAAACTACAAAATTCAGATTTAGTTTAACTAAAAATTAAATTATTTTAATAACTTTGATTCAGGTTAAAAAGGATCGACACCACATGATCTATAAAGATCCACAATCTTCGGTGGTGGTACATATCCCCCTTGAACAACTTGGTTCATTTGCAAAATTTCCTCATAAGTAAAGCTAGATGTCACCTTTTGAGCCGTACATAAACAGGCTTCCTTATTAAATAATTGTGTACACTCATTCATCCAGTTTTGGACAAACCAATCTGGAAAATTTCCATATTGGGATTTATTCTCTATCGCTAATTTTGTCGCACCTGGAATTTGAGACCATATCGCTATAAAGGTATGAATTGGAATTGCCGCATTAAACCCAGATTTACCTTGAGATGCCGCATCAGCTAGTCCATGAATTGCTATTACTCGACCACTACTATCAAATACAGGACCCCCACTCATTCCCGTAAGACTTAGAGCATCATGCACTAAGCTATAAGCATTTAAAGCATTGTTCTGGAAGGAAATTATTGAGCCTTTGGGAAGATTAAATTCCCTAGCTGCTCCAGACTTTTGAAAAGTAGCGGGAAAACCAGCTAAATAAATATCCTGAGTAACTTTCAATTGTTCGGAATTGGCTAAAGTCGCAACTAGATAATCTTCTGTTGCTTCAAATGTGACTACTGCTAAATCTGCATCATTTTTACTTTTTTGTAAAACTTTAATATCTTTAACAGGATACTCTTTTCCTGTAGAAGTGCGAACTGAGTAAGTAATATCGCTAGAACAAACAATCCCTCCTGGTCTGTCTAAAGCATCACATACGACATGATTAGCAGTTAAAACAGTGTAGGTATTGCCTTCTTTAGCAACAATTACTCCTGAACCTCCAGGAGAAGTAGTACCTTCATTGTTTATTTGGACTGTAATATTTTTCGCAATCTGGTTAATTTCTTGACTACTAATAGCATAAGTAGCTATTGGCAGAGTAACTACTATTGCTGCCACTCCTGCTGTAGCAAATATCATGGAACTAATCTTATTGGATAAATTATAAAATAAACTCATATTTCTTTATAATAAATTTTTAGGTAAAAAATAAGCTTTAATCACAAACCAAATTCATTTAATATTTTTTGTTTTGTTAGCAAGCTATGAATATCAGTAATAGGAATTGCCCAACTTAAAGCTTCCATTTGCTGAAAAAGCTGCTCATCAGGGACAGTACCATCAGTAAAAGTCAAAGCCTTAATACCTTGGAAGGGATATTTTAACAACCCATTAATCGCTATTAATTCTCCATTTTGATTTAAAAGTGGACCTCCACTCATTCCTTGTATAACATCATTTGTGTAACCAATTTTATAACCACCAACAAGTGTTTTTTGAAGTTGAGTTTTTAAGTTTCCAGTAGTTAGTTTAAAAGCTTTAATTCCCCAACTACGGGTTTCTTCAAATTTAGTTATTATGTCTTCATTAAAAGTAAAATGCCACGCTGGAAAACCTGCTGAGTAGACTATTTCATCATCAGAAAAAGCTTGTGATTTCCCAAACACCACTACTTGATAATCCAGATTACTGGTAAACTCTACCAGTGCTAAATCTAAGGAACCAAAATTACCTTGACTTATTCCCCTTGCTTGATACAATTGTCCATCACAAGTAATTACCTGATAACCCTTTTCTGGACTGTCAGCCACTACATGATGGTTTGTCAGAACTGTATAAGTCTGCCTGTCACGCTTAATGATTACTCCTGAACCAGTACCTGAATTAGTTAAAATTCTTACAGTTACCTGTTTGGCAATTTTTAGTAAAGATACTTCAACTTCAGAATGGCGCGTGACTGACTGCGTTGAATCATTAACATCATCCTCAGATAGAGATACAGCTTGAACGGATGAATAAGAAGATAACCCACTTAGGAGGCTGATAATCAACAATGCTAAAAAAGACCTGTAATGTATGGAATAAAACACGGTTATTGTGTTGGTAAGTAACTTTAAATAGATATAGAGATGCATACACCCCAAGTGTTATCGAGGGGTAATTATGCATCTTTACACTTTCAGTAATTACAGACCCCCACCATTGTCTGGAATCACGCCATTGTCTGGAATCACGCCATTGTCTGGAATCACGCCATTGTCTGGAATCACAGGCTCAGTGGAAGCAACACCCATAGTTAACTCTTCCCAATCTCCTAAATTGACCTGAACACGACCGCTTGTCTCACGAATCACACCACCGCTAGCGCCCTCACGACCAATTTGCATTATCTGCGAGAGAATTTCGCCTGCCCGTTGTGCATTTTGCGGTTTGAGGGTAAAAAGAACATTTGCTTCATTACAACCACGCTCTGTAGCAGAAATGACGCAAATTACGGTTTCGTTCTTCACCTTACCGTTAGCTAACAGAACATTTTTTAAACTACCACTGCTAGCAGCAATAGCTGCATTCAATTTGGGTGTAACAATATTGCAGCGATTCTGAGGTGTGTATTTTTCTCCAAAGTAGCTAGAACCATCTTGAGTCCAAATAATTAGAGGAATTGGTTGCCCTCCAGGGCGCTGCCCAACTGTACCAATACTCCCATCACTTTGAGGAACGCAACTAAATTTAGTGCCACCATTTGTAGATACTACTGGTACAGAAACGCCACTATTACTTACTGGAGGTTTAGCTTGAACTGTAGATGTAATAGTACAGGTACTAGATAGAGCTAAAGCAGCAACTAAAATGCGAGCAGTAGATTTAAATTTCATAGGTTACTCCTTAAGATTCATTGAAATATGAAACATGGAAAATATTGTATTTTGAACAATTTCTCCGGGATAATTGCTAGTTAACCTTTACGTTAATAACAATTAGCTAATGCTCATAAGAGCAAAAATATTTCCATTTGATAACAAAAAATTATAAACCTGGACCAATATAAGGTGTAGGATTAGGATTAGGACTAGTAATAATTTGTGATGATAAAACTTCTAACTGATTCGTCGCTCGATTATATTGATAACTTCTAGCAGTTAAATCGTAATGAGAATTAACACAGTATTGTTTGTTATCAATCATGATAGTTACTATCTGTCCTCCAGAAGCACATGAAGTAGGAGTTAGTTCCCAACTTTGAATTAGTGCTAAATTGGGGTCTATATTGTTTTTTGATTTGATTTCCTCAATTTTTATTTGAGCTTCAATTTCTTTAATTTTAACATCAGCCCTAATTTTTTCTTTTTCGACTTCAGACCTGCTCCCAAAATATGCCACCAAACTCTCAATTCCAGTACCGATTAATTGATTCAAACTTTGACGATTAGCAACAGCAGCATTTAATTCAGCTTTCTTTAATTCCACTGCATTATCAGCCTTATTCATAGCGATAAGAGCATCAGTTTCAATTCTGACTCTATCAGTCATTCCTTTTTCTTGAACTTCTATCTTTCGTTGCAGAGCCTCCGAAAGAATTTTTGCTTCTTCAATTCTACCTGCTTGTTGTAACTCCTCAATTCTGAAGCGAGTTGTAGCATTGATGTTTATTGCTTCTAATTTAAATCCTTCCACTATTCTTATTGTATCTTCTCTATATTTATTACCTTCAAGCTTCATCTTTTCAATTGCTTTCTCTGCATCTGCGTGAATTTCCGCAATTGAAACTGCTCCCCACTGTTTCAACACTTCATCACAGTTTTTATTGCTATATTCTTGCTTTTTGTTGCTATCAAAATTGTCCCAAGTTCGCTTCCATTCGTAACTGCCATTTCCTCCAAAATTGATTCCTTGAGAGCTAATTCCAGCACCAGCACCACCCTTTCCTTTATAATCTTGACTCTCGTATCTTTTTCTTACATTTTCAACGTATTCATTGCGAGTGGTAGAACAAAAAATAGCTAATTCTTTAGGTGGTGCGTTGACCGCTTGCGCTGGAATTACAGCAGTTATTAAAGATAATGTTGAAAACAAAAAACTAGAACTTAAAATTTTCATATTATCCGTTTTATTCCTCCCTTCTTGTAGATATAAGTGTTACGGTATTTGGTTTGAGCCAAAAATATGGTGATTGCACGGAGCGCAGTGCCAGGGGCAATCGCAACTCGCAGCCAAGGTAGGGTATTGAAACTAAAAATATAGGCAGGACAAGGTTTTTCGGTTGTATATTTGCTTAAAATATCATAAGGGTAGCAGTAGAACCGAATTCTGAGGGGGCGATATGAAAGCTAAAACATAGATAAAATAAGCTCCATAGCCCTCATACCTCGTAAATAATACTCAATCTTATTGCGGTTTAATTTCATTAATTGTTGAACAATACACCAACAATTATCTATGAAACTTACCCAAGTTTGACTATATAAACAATGTGGGCTGCATGTCGCCCCCTCAGAACCGAATTATAATGCCTGTTATGCATGGTGAGTGAAAACTCAATAGTTAGTGAGTAAGCATCAATAAGTTACTAAACAGTCAAACCTATCGAGCATTCTGACAAGCTTGAACTGCTATGGCTTCGCTTAACTCAGTTCTTACATCCTGCATTTGCCAACCTGCAAATCCTTCACTCGGAAAATGACTACATCCAGGAAAACCACTACGAGTACAGACTAATTTTCGCTCGTACATAAGACGTTTCATACAGTCGGTTATAGCTTTTGGTGAACCTCCAGCATTTGGAATATTATTAGCTGGAATGCCATTAGTTGGAATAATCATTATTGGCGTAGGCTGTGCATTATTCTTTGGACTTTGTTCAGCACAGGTTTGCTCTGCTTTTGCAAGTGCATCTGTTCTGTTAAGGTTTCCACCTTCGTAGCTATAGTAATGTTTTGCAAAAAGTTTAATACATTCAATTCGTTCGCTGGCTGAAGACTGAGCAGATGCTGGAAGTCCCTCTATTGCATACAGGTTGCTCACGACAATTCCAAAAGAGAATAAATAACGAAAAATGACACTATTGATATTTAGTGGCTGCATAGTTTTTTCAAAGATTTAAAGATTTTTAGTTGAGTATTTTCAGTTCTAGAACTGCTTATCTAAATACTCTATTACATGGTATAAACTTTTACGGTCGGAAAAAGTCGGAGAAAAGTCGGATCTTTTTGATAGATTTACGTATCATTTTAGGCAATGTTTTTCAGTTTCGAGACGGAGCGATAATACTTTGAGACACAAACTTCCAGGTACTCCAAGCTCCGTTTTAGGCAAATTTATTTTACTGTCTATGAGCTAGAAAAACCATTTGTGCAACTTATCTTTTAATGAGCGCGGTTAAATCTCGTATCAATCTCTGTAACTGTTGCTGTATAAGGTTTTTAACTACAGGTTGCCCCTGCTTGCATGAACCTTCTATTTACGCCTTATCGTGAAATCAAGACGTTAAAGCTTTTAACTCCAATCGATTTGTTCCCATAGGCTACGTAGCAGACATCATGAGAAACAGGATATTTCCCAGGTGCCCACTTACCTGCGACAACAGCATTACAGACATACAGAGCTTCACCATCTTCCCCTCCGATCACTGCACCTTGAGGTACATCGCCTGTAACAGGAACCCACTTCCAATTATCCGCAACGAGTACTTGATACCTGTCATATCCAAATGCTTGATTACCGTAAGCCACATAGCATTTTCTATGTCCAGGAGCTAACTTTCCAACAGCACTTCCGATCGAGCAGACATATAATTTCTCGCCATCGAATCCACCTTGAATAGCCCCTGGGGGAACATAACCATTTCTTGCGTTTACCCACTTATAATCTGCTAATGCTGGTTGAACAACTGTTATTACTGATGCCATGCTTAAGGCAGCCAAAGTTAATCCTGAGACCAAAAGAGTTTTTAATAATTTCATAATGCCGATTACTCCAAAAACACAGTGAATTACCAAGTTATTAGTCGAGAAAGCGATCGCTTCTCCTATATCCCACCTAAGAAGTTGGGGATATGAATACTGCTTTGCTGTTCTGTGATAGTTCTATCTTTGCTTTTTCTTACTGCTAAAGATAGAGGAATTAGCGTAAATAAAATTGCGCGTTTACGCAACAAGCTATTTGAGCAGAATAGAAGATAATAGTCAAAAAAGTAGTTATTCTCAAGCAGAGTGCTATATGTACAGAGTTTATTATTTAAAGAGGAATTTAATAAGGAGTATCTCTTACTACGGAAGTTGTATACTTTTTCAAACAATTCTATTGCTGGGAATACTGATACTTCCAGCTAGTGCGAGTCAAATCTGGCAAGGGACAGGACGGATTCTAAGTGGAATTGGAGAGGGCGGTTCAGTTGAGCTAGAGTTAGAATTTGATGGAGAGATTGTCAAATCTCTTTCCGGTCCCCCATTAGATGGGATAATAAACACAAAACCAAGTTTGAATGGGGTTATTAAAACCAAGACTGCTACCTGGCAAATTGAGCGATGCGGTGAAGAGCTATGTGTAAATTTGCAGCAATACAATCCCAAACAAACAGTCTTCTATCGCCTCCAGCCTAAGAAGTAATGAAAAAAAGATTGAGATCGATTAACACTTGGCAAATGACAGGGATTGGTTTGGGTGTTGTCTGGAGTTTCCTTTTCAATGCAGTATTTAGCAAGCTACCTATCCTTGAAAAACTAGAGCTTGGGATTCAAGATAGTCTGACACGGCTTTACAAACCCAGCGCTTTACCCCACGAGATCCTCTTAGTTACAATTGATCGACCAATCCATAAACCTGAACACAAGTTTTATGCCAATCTAGTCACGCAGCTCATGGACGAAGGAGCTAAAGTTGTAGTTTTGAACCTACCTAATTCATTGAGGCGACCTATTGATAGTAGTTTAGAAAATTCCTTCAAGGATCTAATAAAAAAATACAGCCATCAAATTGTATTAGTCACTTATACTAAAAAACTTTCTCAATCAGTTCCTTCAGCATTATCTATCTACTATCATCTGCTGCCATTTGACGATAACAGAATTAAACCATTAATTTCTCCAGCGCAAGTGCATGGATTTTTCGAGTACGAGACTGCTCTTCAAAGTTTAACCAGTCCATCTCGTCAAGCAAACTTGGCAGGATACTTTGTTTATGTAGAAAACATTCAAGAAACTCAAGAATTAAAATCAGTTGCAGTATTAGCCTTAGAAAAATTTTCTTCACCTCTAGGTAACAAAGCACTGACTCAGATTGCCCAAAGTGAGCAAACACTTTTAACTGAAACTGCCGTTGGGATAAATTTCTATGGACCTGCTGGAACATTTCCTCGCCTCAATGCTTCATCTTTTTGTAATTCCACTTCTGCACAACTGACTTACTGTAGCGCTCTTACCACTCTAGAAGCTCAGAAGGTTCGCAACAAACTGGTGCTGATTGATTTGCCTAGAGAAGATTTAGTCTCATTTGGGGTTTCCTCTCCTTTTGGCGATCGCATGTCAGTTGCAGAGGTACAGGCCAATTTGATCGGAAATTTGATGACAGATTCATTTTTGAGAACCTCTACCGAATGGTTTGATTATACGGCCACTACCCTGGGTGCAGTCTTTTTTAGTTTAATACTGACTTCCGGGATATTCAAAAACGGATCTCAATCTACTATCCGCTTAAAGAGTTGGCTTTGTCTAGGGTTTGTTGGCAGTTATGTTATTTTCAGTGTCCTCTTTTCTTGGCAAGGGCTAATTATACCTTTAGCAATACCAATCTTAACCTGGATTGGAACGGGTGTATCTGTAGCTATCTGTTTGCTGTTTTGGCAGAAGCAACAGCAGTTGATCCAGCAGCGACGAAAACTAGCCGAGCGACAGGCAGTCCTTTCTCAGGCACGGAAGTTACTCCATCGAGTAGCAGCGGACATTCATGACGGCCCTCTACAAGAACTCAAATTAGTCATGGATGGTGTCGAACTTCTAGCTATTAAACATCCAGGGATAAATCCCAACCCTTTGTTAGATAGGCTAGAAGCAGTTGGGCGCAATCTTCGTGATCAGCTCCGCAATACTCGCACGATCGCCGAGAAACTAGAGGTGACACCAGAATTGCAAACAGGTTTAGATAAGGGAATTCAACAGCAGCTACAACAACTTGTTAGTTCAGGAGAATTAACACTCAAAGTTGATGCTCATCTGCAACCTCTTTTAGAGCCTGAGTCAGACAGTACCTGGATAGATGCGCGTGAAGATATTTTTCGCTTCTTTAAAGAGGCGATCGCTAACGTCATTCGTCATAGTCAACCTCCGAACGGTACTGCAACCGAAGTTAGAGTTAGTTTGTTTCAGGAAGAAACCCTATGTACGCTAATTATTAAAAATGATCTAACTGAGCCTAAGCCTGTTGTTTTGAAAAGCACCACCATTAGAGCACACAGTAATGGTTACGGCACAAAATTGATGGCTACTATTGCTGCGGAACTACCAGACGGATATTGGGAGCGAGTTCGTTCAGCCGATGGCGGAATCCAGGTAATACTCACTTGGACTCTAAAGAATACTACTGAGGACGAAATCCAAAACTCAAGTATTTTTTCAATAAACAATTAGCTTGCGTCCAATAGCTGCCATGCAAACAGCGACGCGAGGGTTTATATTTTGCCCATCAAGATGCTCGATATCCAGCTTTGCCTTGAGACGCTGCACATAGTTCTGAGCCGTTTTATGGGACACATGCATCCGCTCGGCGATCGCTTGGTCTGTTAGCGCATGACGGCATAACAAGTCCAAAATTTCCAGATCCTGCTGAGTTAATTGCATTTCCTTCATCAGTTCCCGATGGACTTTGAGTTGTCCATCTAGAGCGCTACGAACGCCTTCCAGGAAGGCGCTTCGTCTTTCCATCTTGTTCACAACTACAAAACCCCCTTGGTGTTTACCAATCTGCGATGCTAGTTGTCTTAAAAAATTAGGTTCACTGGTATAAACAAGGATATTTACTGTGGGGTAGCGCTCAAAAATTTGTCTTAACAGTGCTAAACCTGGCTTTGCTGACTGCTCACCTCCGACAGTGCCAAACTGCAAGTCCACTACGACCAAATTTGGTAGCTCAAGCTCCAGTTGCTCAATTCCCCTATCAGGTGTATCCACGCTAATGCAAGAACACTGAGCTTCTATCATGTGCAAAAACTCGCAGTTATTCTGACCGACTTCTGGATGGTCTTCAATAACAAGAAAAAGGGGTAGCTTGCAGTCCATGTTGGGAGGAGATAATTTTGGTTTAATAGCTAACAAAATCAAGAAAAATTTTTTAGCATCATCTGAGTACTTTACTCCGCGACATTAAGCTTAACGGTCGGAAAAAGGTCGGAAAAAGGTCGGAGCTTTTTAGTAGATTTACGTAAATTTTTTGAGAAAATCAAGTTTATGGTGGGAATATCGTAGTTAACCTGGTATTTTTACGTGGGAAGATAAATGACAGTAGAAGAGGCGATCGCACTAATCGAGCAATTATTGGAAGGGGGATGCTTAACAAAACTTCAAAAGATTGTCTTCAGTCAGTCATGGGCAGGACAGACATATTTAGATATGGCTGTAGACTCCGATTACGATCATGGTCATATTAAAGATGTTGGCTCTGAATTATGGCGATCACTCTCGAAAGCTTTAGGAGAAAAAGTTACCAAAAATAACCTGCACGGAGTATTGAAGCGAACCGCACAGCGAGAAAAGGACACAAACGCCTCATCGACTCTAAATTATCAACCCTCCAATTTCCACAGAGACTGGGGAGACGCTCCTGATGTGCAAGTGTTCTTTGGACGAACAGAAGAACTAGAAACTCTACAGAACTGGATTATTCGAGATCGCACTCGATGTGTGGCGATTGTGGGAATGCGGGGGATTGGAAAGACCCATCTTTCACTAAAACTGGGATTGGGTGGGATTGGCAAAACAGACCTATCACTTCAGTTAGCCAAGGGTATCCAGGATGAGTTTGAGTTTGTCATCTGGCGATCGCTTCTCAATGCCCCTCTCCTCTCTGACCTACTTGCAGACTTAATTAAAGTACTTTCCAGACAACAGCAGACAACACTACCAGAGACAATTAGCGAACGCATCTCTTTGTTGCTCCATCACCTGAAAACCCACCGATGTCTCTTAATCCTAGATAACGCCGAAACTCTTCTGCAAGCCGGAGATCCCATCGGTCGGTATCGAGCTGATTATGAAGACTATGGACAGTTAATTAAACAGGTTGGGGAAGTGGCGCATCAAAGTTGCTTACTGCTGACAAGCCGCGAAAAACCCCAAGAACTCATTTTAATGGATGGGCCAAGTCGTCCGGTGCGCTCTTTGGTGTTACAGGGGTTAGATATCCAAGCTGGAAAACAGATTATTGCAGAGCTTGGCGATTTTACAGCTAGTGAAGAAGACTGGCAGGAGTTGATTCAGCTTTATGATGGCAATCCTCTAGCACTGCAATTGGTTAGTAAACACATACTGGAAGTATTTTTTGGTAGTATTGCCGAATTTTTAAGGGAAGGCAAGCCAGTGTTTCACGACCTGCAAGAACTCCTATCTTGGCACTTTCAACGGCTCCCCAAAGAGTGCTGTGAAGTACTGTATTGGTTAGCAATCAATCGGGAACCAGTGTCCCTAGCAGAGTTACGGGAAGATTTGATGTTATCAACTGCTAAGGCAGCACTACCTGCAACTTTGGGAGTGCTGCAACGCAAGATTCCCCTAGAGCGTACAGGAGATCGCTTCACGCTTCAGCCTGTGTTGATGGAGTACGTTACCGATCAATTAGTAGCTTTCGCTTATCAGGAAATCGTCAATCAAAGCCATGAACTTTTGAGAAATTATGCCCTAATTAAAGCCCAGAGCAAAGACTATGTAAGACAAGCACAAATTCGTCTCATCCTAACCCCTGTTATTGATAATTTAATATTAGCTCTGGGTAGTTCCAACCAGATTCAGCTTCAGGTGCAGGAACTCCTCAAAAAATTGAAACAAGAGGCTTCAACCCATTCTGGATATGCAGCAGGCAACATCCTGAATCTTCTCAGACAAATTCAAGCTAATTTCAGTAGTTATGATTTTTCTGATTTAACAATTTGTCAAGCATATTTACAAGATATAAATTTACAAGATGTTAATTTTTCCCAGTGTTGTTTTTCTAAATCTATTTTCACTCAATCTTTTAATGGGGTGATATCAATTGCTTTCAGCCCTGATGGAAAAACCCTAGCAAGTGGTAATGCCAATTGTGAGATTCATTTATGGCAAGTTGCAGATCAACAACGTCTTTTAACCCTGCAAGGACATACTAATTGGGTACGCCGGATTGCCTTTAGCCCAAATGGAGAGATACTTGCTAGTGCTAGTGAAGATTCAACCGTTAAAGTATGGCAGCTACAGTCCGGTCGATGTTGGCATACCTTATCTGAGCATACGGGCAGTGTCTATTCACTGGCTTTCAGTCCAAATGGTTCAATGCTTGCCAGTGGAAGTAGCGACCTCACCATTAGGATTTGGCAGGTGTCAGAGGGCTGTTGTCTAAAAATTCTCCACGGACATAGCGGTGGAGTGATGTCCGTTCATTTTAGTCCAGATGGCAAACAATTGGTCAGCAGTGGCTTTGACAATCTGATCAAAATTTGGGATGTTGAAACTGGAGAATGCCTTTATACGATTACGGAGCATGAGAACTGGGTTGGTGCAGCTCACTTCAGTCCGAATGGCGCGTTGCTAGTCAGTGCCAGTTGTGATAGCACGGTGAGAATTTGGAGTGCTGAAAATTATCAGTGTTTAGGAATTCTTAAAGGTCACACCGGATGGGTATGGAGGGCTATTTGGAGCATGGATAACCAGCTAGTTGCTAGTTGTGGTGCAGACCAGACTATCCGTATTTGGGATGCAAAGACTGGTACTTGTCTTCATACTCTCAAAGGTCACAACCATCAAATCTGGGGTATTGCCTTCAGTCCAGATAACCAAACTCTTGCCAGTGCCAGTGAAGACCAAACTATTAGGCTGTGGCAAGTTAGTAACGGCAAGTGTATTGCTTGCATCCACGGGTATAATAACTGGGTTAAAACTGTAACTTTTAGTCCCAATGCTCAAATGCTAGCCAGTGGGCACAGAGATAATACTTTAAGAATTTGGGACATGAAGAGTGGTGAATGTCTGCACGAGTTGAAAGCATACTCTCAAGGTTTACCAGCAGTAGCTTTTCACCCAAACTTGGAGATAGTTGCGGGGGGTAGCCAAGATGCCACGATCAAACTTTGGGATCTTAAAAGTGGTGAATGCAGTCATACTTTCATCGGCCATACAGATGAAGTTTGGTCACTCGCCTTTAGTCCAGATGGTAAGGTGCTAGCTAGTAGCAGTTTTGACCATACTATCAAAATATGGGATCTCAATCTTAGTGAGTGTCGTTTCACTTTATATGGACATACAGATCGAGTAGCGGCGGTAGCCTTTAGCCCTCTAGGACAAATTCTGGCTAGTGGCAGCGATGACTGCACGATTAGACTTTGGGATGTACAAGAAAACCGATGTATCAAAGTATTAAAAGGACACTCAGGAAGAGTAGGAGCGATCGCATTTAGTCCAGATGGTTGCTTACTGGCTAGCCCAAGTCTGGATCAAACAGTCAAAATCTGGGATGTAACTACAGGCGAGTGTTTGCAGACATTAAAAGGACATACTAGCTGGGTAATGGCTGTTAGCTTTAGTCCAGATGGTCAAAAAATTGCTAGCGCTTCATGCGACCAAACTATAAAAATCTGGGATATTGAAAAAGGAAGTTGTCTCAACACTCTGTGTGGTCACTCAAATTGGGTATGGTCAGTCGCTTTCTCTCAAGATGGTTCAATCTTGGCTAGTGCTAGTGAGGATGAAACAATTAGACTATGGGATATGCGATTGGGAAATTGTCTGCGGATACTGAAAGCCAAAAGACCATACGAAAAAATGAAAATTACAGGAGCTAAAGGTTTGACCCAAGCTCAGTTAGCAATGTTAAGAGAACTAGGTGCAGTCTAGTGCTTTGCCACACAAACTTTGCGTGGTGGCAAGCTCTTGGGCAGAGATGCCCAGGGGCAAGGGGGAAAGAACTTGTACAAATCTCTCCTCTGCTCCCTTACACAAGCGCCGACCTCCACAAGCGCAATTTTGGGGAAAGCGAACTACTAGTGATTTATAACGATTCCCATTCAGATGCAGTACAAAATTATATCGCCAAATGTAGGGGCACGGCTGAGGTTTAAGTAAGCTATTCCACATTTAACTTGCATAATATTCTGCGATCGCTTCTACGAAACTCAGCAGGCATTGGTTCTCCTGTATCCCCTCTAAGAAGTTGGCGATAAGAATACTGCTTATTTAAATATCATACTACTTGGTATAAAGTTTGATGGTCGGAAAAAGGTCGGGTATTTTTGATAGATTTAGGAGATGTCTAATTTATTCGTATAGCAATCCTAAATCATTTGTGAGAAATCACCGTACTCGTTGAGCTTAGGGAAGTCAAAAAATTGACCATTAATGGCTAACTCAAATAATGCTTTAACTACAGAAAAAGAATGACAGAAAAAATAAAACTCTCGAATCAATTTTTTTGCTTGTAGCCAAATATCTTCTACAGGATTCTGTTGGGGAGCATTTGGGGCAAAACATTTACAAGTTATCAACCATTGTTCTTTTTCCAACTCACGATTCAAAGAGTCTAAATAGTCTTGAATTGCACCAGAACGATGGTAACTTGCTCCATCCCAAATTATTATGCATATTAGCTTCTGGACGCTGTATTTGAAGATATTCCAAGAAATTAATTGTGTTTTCCGAGTCACCTTTTTTAGCTGCATAAGTAATAAATTCTTTTGTTTTATAATCTAATGCACCAAAATATGTTTGCTTATAACGAGCGTTTACAACTGGAATTGATATCCGCTCATTAGTCTGACCCCAAACGTATCCACATATATCACCCCACAAGAGATGACATTCATCAACCATGAATACAACTAGTTTTCCTACTTCTATTTCGGCTCGTCGCTCCTCCAATAACTCAGAAATTTCTTTTTTTTTAAGGCTACCTTATCTGGATCATATTTGGGATTATGAGCTTGAGTTTTCTTCCAGCTGATCCGTGCTTCTTTAAATAAATCGTAGTAGCTTTGCTTCGACTCAAAAGCCACTCCATACTCAGAGGCAATCTGGTACTCTAATTCATTCAAAGTCCATGATTCTTTTGTTTTTAGCCATTCAAATATTTCTGTACGTTGTTCTTGGCTCAAAAACCCAATACTTCCTTTATGTCTTAGCTTTAAACCCTCAACTCCGTTTTGAAAAAATGCTTTTTTCCATTTACTTATGAAACCACTAGAAACTCCCAATATCTGCATTATCGCTTCATGTTTGTATCCACATAACAACATCTTTACTGCATTTGCTCGTATAATTTCACGATTCTCCTGGCTATTTTCAATAAATTCTGTTAGTGATTGCATCCACATAACTACACCTAAATCTAGTGATGAAAAATACTTTTACTCTCTCTCAGTATTTTCTCACGAATGATTCAGGATTGCTATAGAACAAATCTATCAAAAAAGTTCTGATGCCTACCCTGGACTGCGGGGAATGGGTTCTCTTTTGGAGTACGACAACCGTAGTAACAATTCTTTATAATTCCTTAATAAGATTACAGAGCTATAGTATGCTAATTTACATCAATGCGATTTTAAAGTAGCAAAACTACTTATCAATTACAGGGTAAAATCACAGTTTTTCTGTCAATAAGTAATTATACTTTAATTTTTGTCAAAAATTGGGGTATTAAACAAAATTTTGAGGCAGGTGATGGCAAAAGCAAGCCGCTTTCTTTGCATCTACGCATCATTCATTATTTCCTCGAAAAACCTAGTAATAATGTAGATTCGATATATATTTAATTTCATCTTCAAAATAATTACGAATTGGCAAAAAATCCGGTCTTATCTGTCATGAAAGGCTGGCATCTTGTATATGGATGGCTATTTTGATGATTATTTTTAACAGTTTTGGAGGAGATATTTAAATGGTGAGTAAAGACGTTAGTTCTAAAGGACAACCTTCCAAGAGTTTTCATATTCCGAAATCTGTTATCAAAACTAGTCGTCATGAAGGCTGCTGGCATCTTGAAATTCGTAAACAAGAAAATCAAGATAGGCAAAATGAAATCATTCCTCTAGCAGAGCTACAATTAGCTGAATTACCAGCAGGGTTGCATGGCTATGCTTTTATCGTTGGGGCTTTGTTTCAATCTGAAAATAAACCTCAAGAAGATGGAACGCAACTTTACACAGGCGATGGTATGGTCTATCGTTTGGGCTTTGAAGATGGCAAAGCAATACTCAAAACCAGAATCGCTAAAACTCCTTGCTACTATGCAGATCCTGCTACGCAGTTCTATCTAGGAGATTATGCGATAGAACCCATACCATTTACCCTTTTTAGAAACAAAATACTTTCATATTTTGTTAAAAAATATAAGTGTTTCTCCTACTTCTCAGCTTTTCGCAATGGCGGGCCTAGTCGTTATAGTATTGTTTTGGGATCGAGAAATCAATTAAATACAGCTTTTTTAAAGACTAGAGATCATCTTTTACTAACAATGGATGCGGGTCGCGCCTACCAACTTGACCCAGACAGTATGGAACTATTAGAACCAGTAGGTTCCACTGAAGAATGGTGCGGCATTTTTCCGGTTATTTCTAAGCTTACATGGATTAATATTTTTGAGACTTATATTAGTTCAGCTCATTATGTTACAGATTTAAATAGCTTAAATGGTAAGCGAGATGAGCTATTTACAACAAATTATTCAACAGGTTACAATGGCAATTTTAAAAAAATTGTCAATTGGGTATTAGATAGTAGTAGTTTCCGCAAAGTAGTAAAATCATTCTATGCCTTGTTACAAATAGAGTTCAATCCCAAGCAAGAGTTAGGACGTTTTACTCATTTAATTCGTTATAGATTTGCAGACGAGCAAAAAGGGTTACAGGCTACTACGGAGCGTTGGCGATTGGTACTGCCTGATGGTGAGCCAGTACTGGTTGACCAATCTCTTCATCAATTAGCAATAACCGAGAAATATATTATTCTTGCTGATATCGCCTTCAAAATGGAGTTTTCACAAATATTTACTCCTTTTTTGTTTGGATTTTTAAGATTGTGGAAATTTAATAGAACTTATTCACTAGGTAGTTGGATTTATGCCGTCTTTTTCCAGGCAATTAAACCTCTTCCATTTGCCAGCTTATATATTGTTAATCGTCAAGATTTAGATCAGGGAAACATAGGATATTCTATAGCAGATTTACCTGGTAATCGAACAACAATTACCGTTCAAAAGGTGAGACTACCTAGAGAGATTTCGCATTTTACAGCTGACTATTTTACAGATGACTATAGTAATCCTGATAATAAAAAAATTATAATTCACGTTGGTCATGTTAACGGTTGGGATGTTACAGAATGGATTACACGCCATGATACGCCTGTTCCTGATAAGCCATTTCGTGAAGATTTAGAGGGAATGATGGTTGGTTCAACTGATTTAGGTTCTCTCGGACGATATGTGGTTGATGGCGAAACAGGAAAAATAGAAAGTTGTGAAACTGTTCAAGATATTCAATCCACTTGGGCGCTATCTTTATATACCCACCGGGAACTCAACCGCGATTCGCTAACAGAAACAGCTAAACAAGTTAAAAATATTTACTGGTTATCTTTAGGGTTTACATGGGAACTGATACCTCAACGCATTTATGATGCTTATAAATCAGATCCACGCAGAGTTGTTCCAGTTGAACAATTACCAGAGGAAAATAAACCAATTACTCTACTGCGTTTAGATACACAGCAGATGAAAATTGTTGATTCATATCATTTCCCCTCTGGAAGTTATGTTAGTTCAATGCAATTTATTCCTAGTTCTCTTCCCTGTCCTGAAGACATAGATGAGTCGATTCATGGCTTTATTGTGTGTACGGTAATGTTAGACCCAGACCCAAGTCAATCTGACCGTGCTACAGATGAGTTTTGGATTTTCCATGCCGATAATTTAAAGAATAAACCAATCTATCGACTGAGTGCTAGTTCAGATTCAAACAAGAAACCTTTGAATCTTGCCATGACAATACACTCCACTTGGCTACCAGATATTCGTCAGCAGCAGTATTCAGTAGAGGAACGTCATCACAAACGAGAAGAATCAGTGAAAAAAGATTATCAGCATTTGATTGAGAAGAAAGGCAAAGCAGTTCAAGAATTGTTTAATGACATAGTTTTTCCTGAATTTACCAAGCAGACTTTAGAGGAGGACTTTGAGAAATTTTTGTTACCTAAAGACGAGTAATAAGCTAATCGACATTCATTTTTTCAGAATCATTTGCTTGTAGTAAGTGGCTCCAGCCCTGCTTTTACGCAACTTAAAAGCTCATTAGCTTAAAACCTCATCTCTAGCGTGGAATCTTTGGAGTTCTTTAGGAACTTGCTTCAAATTACATCATGGTATTTAGGAATGACTAAACGGACAACCTCTGTGCAGACCGATTTTTCCTCCAAACAACCCAACCCTTACACTTTTGAAGATTGGAAAGGTGGGGCCCGCTCTCTTAAACAAGAGTTTGACTATTTAATTGATGATGTTGAGGGCGAAATTCCACCAGAACTTAATGGTACGTTGTTTCGCAATGGCCCAGGACTGCTAGATGTGAATGGTCAGCGACTCCACCATCCTTGGGATGGAGATGGTATGATTTGCGCCATTACTTTTTCCCAAGGACAAGCCCATTTTCGTAATCGATTTATTGAAACTGAGGGTTATCTGGCAGAACGCACTGCTAAACGTATGCTTTATCGAGGCGTATTTGGCACACAAAAACCAGGTGGTTGGTTAGCTAATATCTTTGATTTGCGGTTAAAAAATGTTGCTAATACGCAAGTAATATATTGGGGAGAGAAACTGCTGGCGCTGTGGGAAGCTGCAAATCCTTACCGCCTCAACGCCAAAACTCTGGAGACTTTGGGTATTGAAACTTTTGATGGACTGCTCCGTAAAGGTTCTCCTATTGCCGCTCATCCGAAGATTTCTCCAGGGAACTCCGCTCAAGCTCCTCGTTTGGTAGCGTTTGCTATTAATGCTGGTCTATTCTCGAAAATTCATACCTATGAGCTGGATATTGCTGGAACTGTAGTTCAACACTTGACACATCGAGTTCCAGGGTTTTTGTTTATTCATGACTTTGCAATTACCCCTAACTATTGCCTGTTTTTTCAGCCTCCGGTATCCTTCAATCCCTTCCCCTACGTTTTTGGCTTTCGCGGGGCGGCGGAGTCTATTAAGCTTCAGCCAGATCGACCCACGCGAGTCTGGATAATTCCTCGCCACGAAAGGGAAGCCGTGCAGGTTATAGAAACTGATTCTTGCTTTGTCTTTCATCACGCCAATGCTTTTGAACAGGGAGATGAGATAATTGTAGATTCCGTTTGTTATCAAGACTTTGTTGGTCTTGACCACAAACTTAGTTACCCAGATAATACTGACTTTGACCAATTACCTCCTGGTCAACTTTGGCGGTTTCACCTGAATTTAAGTCAGAAAACTGCTAGACGGGAGCTGGTTGATTCTCGGTGTGTAGAATTTCCCCAAGTCTGTTCTGAGCGAATTGGACAACCCCATCGCTGGATTTTTTTAGGTGCTGCTGATCAAGCTGGGGGCAATGCGCCTCTGCAAGCGATACTGAAAATAAACCCAGAATCGGGACAGCAAGAGTTTTGGAGTGCGGCTCCCAAGGGGTTTGTAGGAGAACCTGTTTTTGTACCGCGCTCAAGTGTAAAAGAAAGCTCTACACCCTTAGCAGAGGATGATGGTTGGGTTATCACCCTGGTTTATGATGCCGCCCACCACCGCACTGATGTTGTAATTTTGGATGGGAAATGCCTCAGCCAAGGACCCATAGCTCGCCTGCACTTAAAGCATCACGTCCCCTATGGTTTGCATGGCACTTTTGTGGGTTCGCAGATAAGATGAAATTCTGACAACGAATTTATAAGGGTTCCAGGTACCGATATTCGCGCATAAAGTAAAATTCATTGTGGAGTCTGGGTTTGAGCCAAATATTCAATTCGCACATAAATTGAAATTTTCCGACTTTGATTTAACGACAGCCCGAATGCTTTTAAAAGCGTACTTTTGAAGTGCAACAGGCTTACGCCTCACTCCAGGCGATCGCTCCGTGCCATAGGTGACCAAGCAGCTTAACTATAGAATATTTAGAAAACTAGGTATAAATTGTCATCAAAATTGAAGAAAATACCCTGAGTTATGCGCGAATTGGCACGAAGCTCAAAGCCTTGCTTCACAGTCGATTTCACTTTATGTGCGAATCGCATCGGCTGAAACCTTTGTAGTTTCGTTGTTCAAATTTCATCTTATCTGCAAACCCACAATTGGAGAACTTTTTACCCAAATATTCCGACTGTTATAAAAATCTCCACGTTGCTCCAAGGTAAAACCACCAAGCAACAATCCTAACCACACCTCTACCATCGGCATTTGCAACACACGTTGCAGTTTAACTAAACAAATCTCATCTTTAACATTTATCAGGTAGTTAGCGATCGCGTTCTGCCATTTTTGGACATCCTCATCTGATGCCAAATTGCGGACATCTTCTAAAGTTGTCACCTCATCAAGCATTGCCAAAACATTTGCTTTTTCAACAGGTGCTGCTACAGAATCACCCAACTCAGTAGGAGATGAAAATTGGTGTGGGCCGTGTGGTTTAAAGGTTTGTGGTATTTGCGGTTCAATCAAATCATCTAAATCTAGGTGCATTGTTGTCCGCACTAAACCAGCAAAGAGATCGGTGCTAACAATTGGCCCTAAAAGACTGTTGCGATCGCGGGTATCTTGCAACAGCACTTCGGCACGAGACTTGAGAATATCCGCAATCTGACTGAAGGCAAGCGCTGCGGTTGATAACTGTGCCTCCAAGGGTAAACTTTCTAGCTCGGCATCCAAACAATCCCACATAGCATCAAGGGAAGAAGTTGGTGGAGACTCGGACAACTCATCAAGCACATCCCAAATTGTTAATTGACGATATGTGGTCATCTCTAAGATTGTGGATGCAAGGGGCAAGGCCGCACTGGGCAGTAACTTGAGGTAATTTCAAACATATCCTTATATTGATACAGCGAAACACCATATTGTTTCGCAAACGCCTGCAACACCTGATCTGTATAGGCGCGGATCTTACCAGCCGTTAACCCAAAACAGTGAATTGGTTCTAAGCGACAAATAGGCTGTTGTCCCAGCCACAGTTCTGCGCCCAAGGCGTGCAATGGTTTATCCCCTGGTTCTTTATACAAATACAGCACTGCAAAATATGTTGCTGGTGGTTCGACTGTTACTGAATCAATTTCTGCTGAATTATTTTGGGAGCGGTGGCGATAGAATGAGCGGCGATTGTGGCAGACTTTTGGATTCCAACACCCGTCCCCTGCTGTTCCATGTAAAACTTTGGCTTGGGCAGTTGGTAATTTGGCGCATAGCTGACACTTGGGGTCTAACGGTTTCGGCATACCTTACTCCGCTTCTTCGCCAATCGCACGATAGTAAGCAGCGATCGCTGCTTCTTGCTCACTACGAAGGGTATAGCGCCGAAAGGCTTTCTCGCTTTGATGTCCCGTTAGCTTACGGGCATGGCTGGGGTCAACTCCCAATAGCAATAAGTCAGTGGCATAGGTGTGGCGAAAGGAGTGAGGGTGCAAATCCTCAATGTGAGCTATTTCACCGATTTTTTCCACAGCGAAGTAAATGCCGTGATAACTCAAGCGTTCACCCTTGTATGAAGCATGATGTGAAATCATCAATGGACTAAGGCTGTTTAACACCTCCCCTTGCTGTTCGCGCAATTGCAAATACTCTGCTAAAACTTCCCGACTCTCCTTTCGCAGTGGAACCAAGCGTGGTTCATTGGTTTTGGTGTCTGGTAAAAATAGCAGCTTGCCATCAAATGAGCCAACATTTAACTGCACAACTTCCCCAGCCCGGAGTCCATGACTAAGAATGTGAACGAGTGCTGTATCCCGTTGCCTTGTTTCTCCCAAGAATTCCAACGCTGACCAAACCTGTTCCATTTCTTCAGGGGTTAAACTCTGGGCTGGTGGTAGTGGCACTTTTTCCAGTTTTATCCCTAGTGTAGGATTAGTAGCAATAATTTCAGGATACGTGTAACACATCCATTTGAAAAAGCTTTTGAGTGCCGCAATTCCCGCATTGATGCTGCTTTTTGAAAGGGGATTACCTGCATCTGTACGTATTTCATCACGGAGATATTCTTTATATAGCGCAAGGTGACGTGGACGCAGTTCATGATAGTGCAGCTCACTCCAAGCCAAAAATCGTTTGAGTTCTCGTTCGTAAAGCTTGCGGCTGTTTGGTGCGAGATTGTTGCTGCGTAAAAATTCCAGAACTTTTACCCACCGAATATCGGTTGGTGGTCTTGTAACTCTAGTACGCCCAGAGAGCGATGCAGTTTCAGCGTCCAGAGGAATAAGTTTAATGGGAGGTAAGTTATTTAGTTCAGGGTTATTCACAATAATCTTGCGCGATCGCACTCGGTAGTTCTGAATTTAAAAGTTCAGTATACATGTCACTGTAAGGATAAGATGAGCAACTTTGAAAGCATAAGTTGAGCAATTACGTAGCCCAAAGCCTTTATACTACGTCGGAAATTATTTATCGAAAACAGGTTTTGAAACCATAACATGAGCAAAGGTTTTGTTTTGTAACCATAATGTGAGCAAATATATTCATACCCAGCATTAAAACTTTGGTTAGGTATAGCTGCTATGAAAACCGAAATCGAGCAACAGAGCTACTTTCTGTTTGAGTTCACTACCTCTACTTTTGTAAGCATAAGATGAGCAACCTGCTTTGAAACCATAAAGCGAGCAACTTGCTCATCTTATGCTTTCAGTGACAATACACGAATCCTGGAGAACACAAAATAACATACCCTTATCTTTTATCCGCCAAAAACTACGATTAATACCACTTCCCCCCAGACACAACACTTTCACCAATATGCGATCGCTGACTGAGCATATTGGCAACGAGAATAGAAACTATTGCGCTGCCGATGAATTTTGGTTATCCCTGGTATCGCTTATAATGCGTAAGTCAAGCAATATACAGGTTTGAAGTGCTAACTTTCAGTTATAGTTAGCCGTAACTTATTATAGGCACAATTCAACTATAGCTTTGACTTGGTGCAAAGATAGTTTACAAAAGTTGCTCAGGCGGTTGCCTTAGTTCCGGTGTCGGTGTGGGTTTGTGGGTTCGCAGACTAAGTGAAAATGACCTTGTATAACCCTTATTCTCTCGTACTATACAGCGATCGCTAATTAGAAAAGTATTTCTCCAAAGCCTTATACTGTAATGAGTTACGACCTTTTATCCTCATTTGGCGAAAAATTTCAATTAGTCTGCGAACCGACACCGATTTAATTCGAGAAGCTATCCACGCGTAGATCCCGCCAGACATCAGAAATCTGCCAGCCAGAATTGCCCACAGATTGTACTGGAGGATTGTCAAGGAATGGAACATAGTCAGCAACTCTGGGTTCTGGAGTGATTACTGGTTTCTCCTCAACCTCAACCACAGGGGCTGGAGAATTGAGAGTATTAGCTTGAAGAAGTTGGTCTTCAGCCTCCTCGATTAGCTTCATCTGTCTCAGGGTAAGCTTGTCGGATTTTTTGATGATCTTCTTAATATCTGTATCATTAGAAGTTTTCATTGGCTGTTCCCTTGAAGGCATTGGCTTAAAATTTGGAAGAGTAAAGTTGCGAGAAGTTAGGTATAAATAATTTGCACAGAATTAACAAGGTACACCAAATCGATGGGAAATACGAGTCCCTTGTTGAGGAATTTATTAATTGTGTACAAATCTCTTTTTCGGGTAGATGTCCCAGCATAATCTGTTGGACAGATGCAAGTATTAAGCGATCGCTTCTTCATCATGACTGTAACTCAAGATTGTTTTGCGCTTTTGACTCCTAATAAGCAGATAATGGATGGTTAAGAGTTCTCGCTGTGGAGGAACAGCGTTGAGAAACTTATCAGCTGAAAAAGGCACAATCTTAGTAGTAGATGACGAAGCCAGCATCCGCCGAATTTTACAGACGCGGTTAGAAATGATTGGCTACAGTGTAGTTACAGCTAGTGATGGCGAAGAAGCTTTGTCAGCTTTTAGTCTCTTAACTCCTGATTTGATAGTTCTGGATGTAATGATGCCAAAACTAGATGGTTATGGTGTCTGTCAAGAATTACGGAAACAATCAGACGTACCAATTATTATGCTAACAGCCTTGGCAGATGTAGCAGACCGAATCACTGGGCTGGAACTCGGTGCTGATGACTACATGACAAAACCTTTCTCACCCAAAGAACTAGAAGCTCGAATTGCCTGTGTACTAAAACGGCGCTCCCACAAAACTAGTATGAATACTATTCCTAACTCTTTTATAATTCATACAGGCGACCTGAAAATCGATACAAGTAAGCGGCAAGTCCATAAAAATGAGCAACGCATTCGGTTGACAGGTATAGAATTTAGCTTACTAGAGTTGTTAGTGAATGATTCGGGAAAGATTTTTTCAAGGGCTAAAATATTACGGCAATTGTGGGGCTTTGTACCAGAGATGAGTACAGACACCCGTGTGGTAGATGTGCATATTTCACGATTGCGGACAAAGGTAGAATCCGATCCCAATAACCCAGAATTAATTATTACAGCAAGAGGTAGCGGTTATTTTTTCCCACGAATTATTGATTCAGAACAGGAATAATAGAAAAATATGAGTAAGCTCATCTTAATTACAGGCATAAGTAAAGGTCTAGGTTATGCGATGACCCTAGTTAAAGGAAAGGGCCATTACTGTGCAGTACTAATAGATTTAGATGCATCTAAAGTGATTACTATGTTAAGCGATCGTACAAAAACGGTAATAGCTGAAGTACTTACAGGGTGCGGAGTTGAAGTTTTAGAGCGAATAGAAGAATTAAGTATAGATTTATGGCAAGGGTATAAAAATTTAGTTATAGAATTAATGCCAAATGCTCAAGTCGTAGCAGATAGATTTCATGTGATGACACAGATAAGTAAAGAGTTAGATACACAAATAAAAAGAGAGAAGCGCAATGTAGAAGAATTAATCAAAAAAAATAAAATTAGCAGCAGATAAAGTTGAATGTCAACAAATATTAGAAGGATTAAAGAGTAGCAAATATCCGTTGCTTAAGAATGAAGATAACTTAAGCGAAGAGCAATTGAATAAACTGATTCAAGTTAAAAGTGTATCTCCAATGTTGAAAGTAATGTATGAACTCAAAGAAAAATTTCGGAAAATTTTTAATAACACTAATGATTGGTATGCGGGAGTCTTTAAACTGGGCTGGGGGAACTCTGCTATCAAAGTAGATGAAGCGAAAGTGCGTTTTTCTACAAGTGCTGCACCAAGTTTTGCCTTCATGCATCCTGATATATCCAATCACGACCAGCAACAATAGCTGCTGATGCTGTATTGTAAAGCTTTTGCTCGCCAAACACCGCACCATTGTCACTGATGCTCCGAAACTGCCAACAATGCGCTTCGGTGTAAAATACGACAAGAATAAAGTTATTTGTACAGATAACAGATAAAGGAGTGAATTTTAGGGGTAGTCATAATACTGTCATAATACTAGTGCTTGCTGTACTTTGTACAAGGCTATCTATCGATTAGAAGGACACGGAGAGAAGTTGCGTGCGGGGATAGAGGGACATGGAGAGTTCTTTCTTTGCGTCTCCCACTCTCCGTGTCTTTTCTCCTGCCTTATGGTTTGAGTACAACTTTGATACAGTTTTCCTTCTTGTCTTTGAAAATTTCGTAACCCCGGGGTGCTTCATCTAAGGGTAGACGATGGGTGATCACGAAAGATGGATCGATCCTGCCATTTTGGATGTGATCGAGTAACGTGTTTAAGTACTTATGAACGTGCGTTTGTCCCATTTTGAATACTAAGGCTTTGTTCATGGCAGCACCCATAGGTATTTTGTCTACAACGCCGACATAAACACCAGGAATTGACACGTGACCGCCTTTGCGACAGTCAATCATCACTTGCCGCAGCACATGGGGCCGGTCTGTTTCCAGACGCACTGCTTGCTTTACTTCGTCGTATACTCCTTCTAGACCCGTCCCGTGTGCTTCCAACCCCACAGCATCAATGCAAGCATCTGGGCCGCGTCCACCTGTCATTTCTTTGAGGGCTTCACCAACATCTACTTCCTCATAGTTAAGGATTTCTGCTTTGCCTTGATCTTTAGCCATCTGTAGGCGTTCGGGAATTCGATCGATAGCGATGACTCGTTCAGCACCAAGTAGATAAGCACTTCTTATTGTGAATTGTGCGACTGGGCCACACCCCCAGACTGCGACAATATCACCGGGCTGAATATTACAGTTATCTGCCGCCATATATCCGGTGGGGAAGATATCTGTTAAAAACACTACTTGTTCGTCTGTTAGTCCATCAGGAATCTTAAACAAACCAGTATCGGCAAAGGGAACGCGGGCATATTCAGCTTGACCACCAGCGTAGCCACCTAGCATATGAGAGTAGCCAAAAATACCAGAGGGTGAATAACCCATGAATTTTTCTGCTAACCAAGCGTTTGGGTTAGAGTTATCGCACAATGACCAGAAGTCATGTTGACAGTACCAGCAGTTACCACAGGCGATAGGGAATGGTACAACCACGCGATCGCCTATATTTAAATTTTTGACGGCACTGCCTATTTCAACGACTTCCCCCATCATTTCATGACCAAGGATATCGCCCTTTTCCATTGTGGGGACGTAGCCGTTATAAAGGTGTAAATCAGAACCGCAAATTGCTGTTGTCGTGATTTTAATAACAGCATCACGCGGATTAATGATTTTTGGATCGGGTACTGTTTCCACCCGTACATCGTTGGCACCGTTCCAGCAAACTGCTTTCATAGCCATTAATCCTTTGTTGATAGTTAGTTGTCAGTGGTTATTTTCCTTGTCTCCTCTGCTCCTCTCAGCCCCCAACGCAAGGCTGTAACCTAACTTTTATGCAGTGATCTTTTCTTTGGCTGAACAGATCGAAGCCATGCTTGGCTTCTGTTAGAGGTAAGTGATGCGTGAACACAGCAGATGGATCGACTTCGCCCTTCAATACGCGATCGCCTTTTTTCAATTTCTTGACTTCATTGCCAATATCAACGATTTCTCCCATAAACTCGTGACCAATAATGTCACCCGGTTCCATCGTCGAGATGTAGCCATTGTAGATATGCAAGTCAGAACCGCAGATGGTTGCTGATGTAACTTTGAGGATGGCATCGCGGGGGTTAATTATTTTTGGGTCTGGCACTGTTTCCACCCGCACATTGTTAGTGCCGTACCAACAAACAGCTTTCATAGCAATATTTATTAACCTCGCGGTTGACCTTCGGTTGTGGCAATCTCGCCTGCTTCCATCAGCATTTTGAAGCGGCGTAAATCTTCTTTAATTTGCAGTTCTGGGTCTTCGCCAAATAATTTAGCGATGTCTGCGACGGGCTTCGCCAACGCAGCTCCAATCGCACCTCCAGGCGGGGTAAATTCTCGGATTGTTTTTACCTCAGTGCCACGATCCCCAGGTGCTGGCTTGAAGTGGACGCGACCAGAGGTTTCAATTGCTGCGCCTTCAACCGAAGTCCAGGCAATCAATTCGTTTTCTCGGTCTTCGGTAATGACTACATCCCACTCAACGCTTTCATTTAAGAATCCTTTGCTAATCCAGTGCGATCGCTTCTCGTCGTATACCCTCACCTCTTTGAGATGCTTGATAAAGCGTGGCAAGTTATCAAAGTTACGCCAAAAGCGATAAAGTTCCTCTACTGGTTTGTTAATGGTTAAAGTCTTTTCAACTTTGATCCGTTGGTTCATGACTGTACTCATGACCGTTGCCTCTTGTGTTTGCTATATGTCTTTTAATTATCAAACTTGGGACAAATTGATTTGTCTTAACTCTTCTATTACTTAGAGTTGTAGTTAAAAAAAAATTACTTATACTCTTTCAATAGTCTTAGTTGTTCAATAAATTGATACTTCAAAAGTAGTAATTGGCAGTTACAATATTTGTATATAAAAACACTTATAGCGGTTATCAGTCTTCTGAAGTACAGTAGCAACAGTGAGTAAACCAACCGAGTAAATTCTCTATCGTCACTTCTGCGAATGCCGTATCTAATGCCTGGAGTAAATCAGTGTATGTCCTTGCACCGATACGACGGAGAATGTTCTTAATCTTAGACCAACAATTCTCAATCGGTGAAAAATCGGGAGAGTAGGGGGGGAGATAAATGAGGCTCGCGCCAGCAGCGATGATCAAAGCTTCAAGTTCATCACTTTTATGGATCGAGCAGTTATCCATTAGAACGACTGCACCAGTCCAAAGCTGAGGTACGAGCTTTTGAGAGATGAAGGCATCAAAGGTCAAGGCATCGATAGAACCTAAACCACTCCACTGGGTCAGCAGTCCTTTTAAGCTAATGGCACCAATTACCGAGACATTTTTCCCTTTACGGTTGGGCTTTTGAGCATAAGCTCGTAGCCCTGGTAAGGCGCGGGCACATTTGCGGATGAAGGACAGATTCACCCCCGATTCATCTAAGAAAATCAGATTTTCCACCGGTATCCCCCTCAAGAGTTTCCAGTACTCAAATCGGGCTAGTTGGACTTCATCAGTGTATTTTTTCGTGGGGTGGAGACTTTTTTTTTGAGGTTGAGGTGAAGTTGAAAGCGAACCATCCGATTCACCGTGGCTACCCCAATTAAGACCTCTGTTTTCTCGTAAAGTCGTTCCCGCAATTCGCTTAAGGTCGCATCCGGCTGTGCTGTGACGAGTTGGCGCAGGATTTCGATCTGTTCGGCATTCAACTTTGTTGGTGTCTGCTCAGTCCGTACCTTGGGGCCTATCGTACCCAATTCTCGATGGCGTTTAAGTAAATTTTGCACAAAACTTAAAGTGACACCAAAGTTTTTAGCCAGTTTTCGTTGGGAAATGTTACCGCAGGCATAAGCATCAACAATTTTCTGACGCAAGTCGAGAGAGTAGGCTTTCATCGCCACCAATTATCTGTAGAATTGCTGTCTCCTAGTGTACTGAACTAGACTAATAACCGCTATAGCTAATTTACAAAATAGTTGCTTTTTCAGAAGCAGAAATGGTGTTAGCACAACGCTAGCGAGCCTTCTCCCAAAAAGCAGAACAGCGCGAACGCATCTAAACATTGAATATTGAATGCTCAAGGTATGATTGTGAATTGTTGGAGGACACCGTACTCCCAACGGACTTTTAAAGATGTATTATTAACATATAGCGGTTCTCAGTGCTGTCGATGAGCATCGAGCTTGGCAATATTAAGGGCAGTGAAACTGGCATTAAAATGAAAGTCAAGCTTTTTGACATCACGGGCTTGACAATCACTTAGCCCGGTAAACTGTTTAGCATCGCGGAAGATAAATTCGGGTTCTTCATTACTTGTTATGCTAAAAACGCTTATAAAATAGCTCAGATTCCTTACTGGGCAAGAAAGATAGCTTTTAACCTGTGATTTTTAGCCTTTGGAATAAAATCAAGGCTAAAACTGCCCAAAAGCCTTGCTATTAAAGGTAAATTCCGAATTTTCCTTTAAAGTTCAGCATAACATCTACGGAAGAGCCTAAATTCGATTTGAAAACGCAGTTTGTAGAAATGATAAATCTCGTCTGCCGATTGGTTGATATCTGTTTTGCGTTTAGCCCCCGTGCTTTCTGTTCACCCTCAAACACATATCGCAGATTCGCGTCTCGACGAAGTTTACTAATCACATCCAGTTTGAGCGCCCTTACCCCCGTGACAAATGGCTCCTTGGTATATGCTCCATCCACAGTCAGGTAACGAACTTGGGAAGGTAATTGAGGTTGAGTAATTTCCAGGTGGTGGAGATAGTAATCCATCCGCGTCAGGTCGGGACAGAAGCCTCGGTCAAAGGTTTGTTCCGCCAGCAACCCATAGCCATCGATACGGTGCAAGTTTTTTCTAATCAGCACCTTAATGGTTCGATAGCTTTCTTGTCGATTCCCTCAACTAAAAATTGTCCGGAGTATTGCTTTAAGGATGGGAGACTTTCCTTTAACTTGAGGTAGGAGCCAGCCAGAGGGCTAAGTTTCGCACATAGGCTTTAATATGTTCAAGGGCTTGTGGGTTTTGCTTCATCCCATCTCCAGGGGGTTCGGTTACAAAGCTAGGTGCGCCCATATCAACATCCCAATTGTAGTCGGCGAAATGGTGGAAGCTTGATTCAGCGATCGCACGTCCTAAAATATTTCCTTGTTCATCCTGGGTACTTTCAAAAGCAACTACTAAGTTGAAGTCCCGACCGGAGACTGAGCTTGTACCCAAGGCAATTACTCGTGCATTCTTCTCGTTTGCAGGCACACCTACGGCTCCTTCATGGGGATGAGCCGGAAAGAATTCAATCTCCTCAGAAGGTGATGTAGGATTCTTGAGTAAGTCATGAATAGGTTCTATGAGAGTAATTTTCTCGTAGTCACCATTTAACCCAGAATGGAAGTTGGGCCAGGAAATATACTTAGTGTAGATGTCATCAGGGTAGTGGTGTGAGGGATCGGGATCGGGATTCTTACTGTGAAAGTAATGGGCTGCGCCGACACCACCAAGATTGCAAACCGAACAACCTACATCCTGATGGTCACGGCTGACCAATAAACCGCCGCCGCGCTGACGGAAGGCACTGATGCTCTGACACTCCTTTGGAGTTATGCCATCCCCTACATCCACAGCAAACAGCCACAGTTCATCAAAATCTGAATTCTCTAGCGTACTTAAAACTGGATCGTTTTTTTCAGCAGTATTTTCTCGATCCCTTGCTGTTACCTGGTACAGGGGTTCCCCAGTGTCACTTTTCAACGAAGCTAAATAGTCCTTTAGCAAAGAAAATCGCCCAATATACCAATCATCTTCATTGGTGGGAATTGTTGTCTGTAACAGAATTTGAATCGGTTTAGTCATGATCTCACTCCCTAGGGTTCCTCTCGTAGCATGAGCTAATTACTAGATCAACGTGGGAATTGTAGCGAGATAATCTAAGCAAAAAATGAGGACGTTTAAAGACCAATGCTTTTGTGAAAGCAGAGATAAGTGTTTCTAAACGCAATTTAGTATCAGTATCTGCTCAGATTTTCCTTAGATTTGCCAACTAACGTTAGGGCAGATTCGTTAAGAAGATAAGGAAATGGGAAAAATTGGACAAATCCTAGATTCAGGCTTGGTTAACTGATTCGTCTTTGTAGAGAGGTATAAGACCTATGGTTAACAAAATTGTAACTACATTTGAACAAGACCATAACCGACCAGAATCAAAAGAATTTTATTGGAAACATTTTCTCTATAGTCTAGTTTGGCTGACGGTACTAATGCTGGGATATGGAGGATTGGGATGGACTCTCTGGCTCGATCGCCATTTCTCGACGATTGCAATACCGATGTTCATTTTGACAATTGCCGCAGTCCGTGCCTGCATACTCACTGGCTTTCCCGTCTGGGCGGGATTGTTATCTCTCACATTCGGTTCTGCATGGATTCTAACTGGAGCATCGATATCAAGCGGATTATTGGGCTGGGCAATAGCGATCGCTCTATCCTGGATTGGCATTTTTACCCTGGATATGGCATTAGACCAGTCCGTCGAAAATTTGCTGGAAATAGAGTTAAGTCGAACTGAGGTTTTCCTGATTCTAACAGCCGTCTGCGCTACTGGCGCTATTGCGGGATGGATACTCCCAATTTTTCTCACTTGAATACAGGGCATGTTATGGAACTGGGAATGATAGGACTAGGACGAATGGGAGCTAACATGGCACACCGTCTAACCCAGGCTGGACATACCGTCATTGGGTACACTCGTCAGCCACAAAAAGCAGAGGTGCTGGTTCAGGAAGGAGCGATCGCCCGTGGTGTAACATCATTCGTTGAACTCATCGAAGCACTCACGCCACCCCGCGCCGTCTGGCTGATGCTACCCGCAGCGACAGTAGATGCTACCCTACACACTCTCATGCCGTTTCTAGACGCTGACGACATTATCATTGATGGTGGCAATTCTCACTACATTGATGACATTCGTCGTGCAGATCAATTAAAAGTCAAAGGAATTGAATACATTGATTGTGGAACTAGCGGCGGCATTTGGGGGGCAGAACGCGGCTACTGTCTCATGATTGGTGGCGCATTGGCGGTGGTGAAATATCTTAACCCCATCTTTGCAGCGCTGGCTCCTGGTGTATCAGCTGCACCGCACACCCCTGGTCGTGAGTTAATGGGGGGAACAGCTGAACAGGGCTATTTGCATTGTGGCTCTCATGGTGCAGGGCACTTTGTCAAAATGGTTCACAACGGCATTGAATACGGCATCATGGCAGCTTATGCCGAAGGGTTGAACATTCTTCACCATGCCAATATTGGCAAACAGTTGCATCAAGTCGATGCAGAAACGGCTCCCTTGCGAAATCCGGAATTCTACCAATACGACTTTAATCTCGCAGATATAGCAGAGGTGTGGCGCAGGGGGAGCGTGATTAGTTCTTGGTTACTTGATTTAATCGCGATCGCCCTTCTCAAAGACCCCGACTTAGCCAACTTCGAGGGGCGCGTATCTGACTCTGGAGAAGGTCGATGGACACTAATGGCAGCCATTGAAGAAGGAGTTCCTGTTCCCGTCCTTAGTACAGCCCTCTACACACGATTTAGCTCTCGCGGTCAATCAGACTTTGCCAATAAACTCATCTCTGCGTTGCGCTACGAGTTTGGTGGGCATCTGGAAAAATGACACGGGAACGCGAGGACGCGGGGATTTTAATCAGCTTTCTTCTCCTCTGCTCCTCTGCTCCCCTGCCCCCCTGCTTCCCCTGCTTCCCCTCTCCGCGTCGATATGGAGGTTAATCATGGCAGCTTTACTCTCCGATGCCCTGGTATTTTTTGGGATCACAAGTGATTTAGCCTACAAAAAAATCTTTCCTGCCTTACAGGCGATGATTCAGCGCGGTCATTTTGACATTCCAATTATTGGAGTGGGTAGGCGAGATTGGAGCATCGAACAATTACGATCTTATGTGCGTAAGAGCCTGGAGGAACAGGTAGGCGTTGATGAGGCAGCTTTCCAGAAACTGTGTTCATTACTTTACTATATTTTTGGTGATTATAGCGATCGCGCCACCTATGATAAATTATGCCAGGTACTCCAAATAGCTGAAGCTCCTCTGTATTACTTAGCCATTCCTCCCAGTTTGTTTGCGACGGTTGTCGAAGGGTTAGGTCAATCAAGTTGTGTAAAGAATGGTCGCGTTATTGTAGAAAAACCCTTTGGACGCGATCTAGAATCGGCTAGAATGCTGAACTGCATTCTGCACTCTATCTTTCCCGAAAGTCATATTTTTCGGATTGACCATTACTTGGGAAAAGAACCAGTCCAAAACCTTCTCTACACTCGCTTCGCCAATTCATTACTCGAACCGATTTGGCATCGCGTCAGTATTGCCAGCATCCAAATCACGATGGCTGAAAAATTTGGCATCGATGGACGGGGACAGTTTTATGAAGAGACAGGCGCTATTCGGGATGTGGTGCAAAATCATCTACTTCAAGTGACGGCGTGTTTAATGATGGACCCGCCCATCAACGAGCAGCATGAAGCCATCCGAGATGAAAGAGCGCGATTGCTCAAATCCATAGATCCAATCGAACCCTCAAATGTAGTGCACGGGCAGTACAAGGGCTATCGCCAAGAACCTGGTGTAGCTCCTGATTCCAAGGTCGAAACCTTCGCGGCAGTTAAGCTCAACATTGATACTTGGCGCTGGGCTAGCGTTCCGATTTACATTCGTGCAGGCAAATGTTTACCGAGTACAACTACTGAAGTTGTGGTCAGGCTCAAGCGTCCGCCGCAGGATGTTTTTGGCGAGCGTGCCTTTGGATTAGCAAATTATTTCTACTTTCGTCTTAGTCCAAATGTGCTGACTGCGATCGGCATTCGCTCTAAAACCCCAGGCGACGGAATGGTGGGTAGCGAAGTCGGACTAGTCGCTCAAGTCGAGCATGGCAATGAGATGAATCCCTACGAGCGGCTTTTGGAAGATGCCATGAAAGGCGACTCCATGTTATTTGCTCGCCAGGATGAAGTAGAAGCACAGTGGCAAATTGTCGCTCCTATCCTAGATCGAGCAACCCCTGTTTACGAATACGCACCTCATACCTGGGGGCCTCCTTTGGCGGATAGCATGATTCCCCCAGATGGCGGTTGGCATAATCCTAATGAGACGTGATATCTTCCTATAGTGTACTCGAAGAGTTGGTATTGGTTTTCAAGTTTACTCATTAATGCATCTCTCCCATGTCTCAAATCGCAATTATAGAAGCCTTCGCCGAACTAAATTTCCGGCAGTCCCATTTTTTTCATCACCTCTAGCAGCAGAACAACATCATCAGTAAAAGATGCTCTGCTTCATGATTGTGTACTTAATCATTAGGTGAGCGTCCGGTTCACTATGTCTTGTCACGCTTTTTGAACCCCAGAAAGAGCGTGAGTGCATTAAAATTATCCACTGAATTTTTGATTCAGTGGTGCTTCTAGGTCGTGAGTTCAAGCTACCACTGATTGTAACTGCGAATTGTGAATTGGTAATTGCGAATTGGATTGACAATCACAGCCTGTGTGACCACAGCCTTGCCCATTGGGATGATTATTGGCACATTCTTCTCCACAGTAAGCTTTACCATCTTTGATGACAGCATCAGTCAGAGAAACAACGCATAGGCAAGATGGACAAGCACATTTCATTTGAGTAACGGTTGTAGTCATGGATAACATCAAATTTGTTTTGAAGTCATATTATTGAATTGTTTAATAAATAACCATCTGTCTCAAGTAACTATTAAGCATCGCCAAACTTTTCGGTCTACTGACAATTATCTATGTCATTTTTGAATCTTCTTTAGTTTTTATTAGGAAATAAGATGCGTTTCCCCTGGACTACCTCCTACCTTCTGCCTCCCAGCATCTCCTCAGATTTTCCTTAGATTTACCAACTAGCGTTAGTGTTCAAGTTCAGCAAACAATGTCTATGTTATGGAACTGGGTGGGAGCCAACATGCCACTCTAATGTAGGCTGGGTAATACATCGGCGCACCGCAAGGTTCTACCTATGTCCGTCCCGGTGATGTTTTAATCTTATATGGTCGCTTTGCTGCGTTCAGTGAGCTTGATTCACAACAAGCGGGAATTTTGGGAGAATATGCTCACAAAGATGCGATGGGCTATGCCCCGCCGTAGGCGATCGCAAATCAGCAGAGACTCCTTTGAGAACACGATCGTCAAGATTCATAAATACCAGTTTCCACCTAGCAGTCTGCCAAAAAAAGTTGAAAGTCAAACGTTAAGTGTGAGTTCATAAAGCACGGAAAAGTCAAATCATGACTACACAGAACATAACAACTTTGTCATCATCTCCAGCCCAGACCGAATTAAAAACCCCAGGTTATCAAGGCTGTCAATCAAGGAGTCTGCACGACTTGGAAATACCCGAAGTGGATTTGTTTACTCCACTAATAATTCGAGATATCACCTTGCCAAGTCGCGTGGCGATGTCACCAATGTGTCAATACTCAGCAGAGAATGGATTTGCTAACGATTGGCACTTCGTCCACTTAGGGAGTCGGGCTGTGGGAGGAACTGGTCTGATTATGGTTGAAGCGACAGCCGTAACACCCCAAGGACGGATTACACCTGGCGACCTTGGGCTTTGGGACGATAAGCAAATCGAGTCACTAACTCGCATTGTGCGCTTCCTTCGCCAACAGGGATCTGTTACAGGGATTCAATTAGCCCATGCTGGAAGGAAAGCAAGTTGCAATGTTCCTTGGTTGGGTGGTACGCCACTGACACCCGAACAAGGAGGTTGGCAGCCTGTCGCACCTAGCCCAATTCCTTTTCAAGAGAACTCTCCTGTACCAATACCCCTCGATGAGCGTGGTATTCAAGAAGTTATCTTTGCGTTCGTTGCAGCAGCGCAGCGTGCCCTGCAAGCAGGTTTTCAAATGATTGAAATCCACGCAGCACATGGATACTTATTGCATTCTTTTCTTTCACCACTCAGTAATCGCCGAACAGATATTTACGGCGGTTCGTTGGAGAACCGAATGCGTTTATTACTGGAGGTAGTAAGGCGAGTACGAGATGTTTTGCCCAACGGGATGCCGCTTTTTGTGCGCCTCTCGGCTACCGACTGGGTAGAGGGAGGTTGGGATCTCCAGCAATCAATTATATTGTCCCGTGAACTAAAGACTCTGGGCGTTGATTTGATCGATGTTTCCACAGGAGGTTTAGTACCTCATGCCAGAATTCCAGTGGAGAAAGGCTATCAAGTACCTTTTGCTGCCAAAATCCGAGAAGAGGCTGGGATCATGACAGGAGCTGTGGGGCTGATAAATGAGGCTGAGTATGCCGACCAAATAATTACTCGTGGGTGTGCAGATTTGGTTCTCATCGGTCGAGAATTACTCCGCAATCCATACTGGTCGATTTATGCCCGTTGTAGCTTGGATGAAGAACCTAATTGGCCTGTGCCTTACGGTTATGCAGTTAAACGACAGAGAAGGTGAAAAATTTGGCGTTGCACAACAGTGGGATCAACTAGAGAAGGCAGGGGCATCAGTGAGAGGTTAAGGTAATTGCACATTTGTCAAGAGGGTGCAGGAAAAGGCGATAAATCAAGCTTGGAGACTGGCTTTGGCAGGGCTTTGACTACTCCTAAGTCTTGATTTTCTGGGGCAGCAAAGTACTTAATCGGGTCAAATATATCGTGAAATGCTAGAAACAGAGCGAGAGTTGGCAGATGTGGCAGAGCACATGCTGATGGGAGTTGCGACTCGATATGGCAAAAGCAGTGTAGAGTACGGCATGGCGGGAGGAGTTCCTAAGAACCAGCGCCGCAAGGGACTGCGAGGCGAGTCGTCAACTTCCAGTTCACAGCAACCGTCATTTGTTGCCAGTGTGGACAGCAACGGGAATGGAAAAAAATCAGCAGCAACAAGTTAGGATGTGCGCTATTCCTCAAAATTTTGTCAACAAACTTAAACTACCGTCCCCACCAGGAATCAAACACAGGACTTACGCAAAAATCGCCACAAAGCTTAATTTATCGTTCGCGTAGCGTGCCGGAGGCATACCGCCAACGCGAAGCGTCTCGAAGAGAAGAACGCCGAGAATTCATAGAGCGTGCGTAAGTCCTAAAACAGCTTAACGCTTGCCTTCAATGGCGATCGCAGTTTCCAGGTATCGGCTCAATAAGTCGGGGTAGCGAATAAAAGTAAGAAGAGTTGCTAGCATCCGATTTCGTGAGAGTTAACTATATTTTTCTAAAGTAGGCATTGTATTTACATGCAAAGGTTTTACTATAAAGTTTGAGGCGATTGAGAGAATTTTTCTCGAATAATAGTACCCAATTCGGGGATTTTACAACAGAGAGAAATCCGGTCATGTATGTACTCAAAGAAGCTGATTCCCAATTTACGAGTAGTTGCAACAAGAGACATAAAAATGTCCCACGCCTTAGTACCCTCACTCGTTTGAGTGGCGTAACTAATTTTTCGTCGCTGCACCATAGTTCTAGCAGCTAATTCCGCCGGATTATTATGCAACGGTAATTCTGGATGTGACAAGACTAGCAAAAGTTCGGATTCTTTTGCTGCTGTTAATTTTTTTCGCTCATCTAATTGTTTATATCCAGTTTCCGTACCAAATAACTTCCAGAATTTAGACTTTAATTTCTGTTTTGTGTCTAGGTTTGGGGAATCTCTGTAAGCTACTAATTCTCGGTAGTAATCCCAAAATTCCCCAAGAAATTTGTCTAACGTTTGTTGATAAAAACCCACAAATGGACTTAACTTTTTATAATGTCTTGCTTCATGCACCCAACATAATGCCAAATTATCTGTGATTAATTTGAACTGGGGTGCATCATCGCACACCAGAAATTCTATCACTGGTATTTCCGATTGCTGATGATAGAATGTAATTGCCGCACCTTCTAAAACACGAGTGCGGTGTTGAGCACCTAGCTTGCTTAAATACTTATCCAGCAATGAATTAAACTCTGATTGTATAAAAACTTTTTCTTGAGGTAACAATTTAATTTGATTGTGCCATTTAGTTGGGACATTAAAACTTGTGAGCAACTCGTAAGTCAGCTCCCCTAGAACGTATTCCAGCTCTTGTGTGTTTTGCAAGACTCCTATTACGCTTAATCGGTCTTTCTTTGCTGTAGTTGAGTAGACTGTGTAAAAGGGGTTACAAATTACATTCGTGGTCTGATTTACTCCTTTAACACGGGCACTTGTTTGGTCTATATGTTGCCATGAGCTACTTTCTAACCCAGATGTATAGACTTGATTAAATTCCGCTTCAAAAGAGAGTGCGTTTTTAATTAGTAGATTTGATAAATAGCCTGCGGACATTGAGATCCCAATATTCTCCAAAAATTCCAGCAATTTACCTTGGGTCATATTGCCACCATAATATAGGCTCATCACTAAAGCCTTTATTCCTGGTCCAAATTCTCCATCGTAACCAGGTGGTAAAGATGCTAAATATGTTTTTCCCTCACTTGGCGAGTAATATTTTTCTTTCCGGAATAATACGTTATCAGTTTTAAGTGAAATATCTTGAATGATTACCTCTTCGTAGCCTTTGAACTGTGCATCAGCTGGTAACTCACTCGATGGGTAATCAAGAATTTCTGTCCTGTCTACTTTTATACTCTGATTTTTGCTACTTTTAGTATGTTTTTTTGGAGTATGTCGTTCTTTCTCGGATGAATGATTGCTCTGGAAACCTTTTTGTTTATTGCTTTTTATATCTGGTTTTCCCTGTTCACCTTTAAGACGATTGTTTTCGTCCCGCAATTTTTGGTTTTCTTCACGTAGTTCTTTAATCTCTAATTGTTGCTGCTCTATTACGTTTAGCAGAACAGTTAATATATGCCGCAATGACTCATCTGCAAACTGTGATGGGTCGATGGTTTGCAACAATTCCTCTACTTGTTTTTCTGGAGATTGCTTTTGCGCCATGTGATATATTCTACGACGCTCTGTGCATCTATCTACTTTTTCTTTTTTGCACTACCCCTATTTCTTGAGCGGATACGTTTCCAGGAAGGCATATTTAGGCGCTTAACCATTGTTAATCTTGGTATTTGACAAAAAAGCGGAAGTAGCCCCCGCCCATTTTTCGATGCCGTTCCATCTATTTACTGAGTCTACAGCAGCAAGTCAAAAATGCTGAAGGCGCGCTCCCACTGCATCGTCTGGGGGTTCTTGAGATCAGGATCGATGATCTTGAAGGTGCGGGCAAGTGCCACACTAAGTCCACCCACGATGTCTGGAAGCCGTGCCTCGGTCTCTTTACTGTAGTCCAGGTCGAGCAGTGGCCGCGTCGTCATGTAATCCAGTATGGGCTTTAGCTCAATCTCCTCGTTGATCTCCTTGAAGTTGTGAATTCTCTCCTCCAGTCCCTTTGTAATAGGTACATCAAAAGGTTCGATGATGTCGCGCCCGTTCGCCTTCGCCGTAGCCTGGCCACGAAGGAGAAGATCGTAGGTTTTATGATTGACGAAGTCGCTGTAACGCTTAAGGTCGTTCTTGTCCACGTCTAGACCTGCCACAGTGCGGAAGAAGCGCTCGAATTTAGAAATACTGATTACTGACATGATTTAAATCCTCTTTGAGAACATTAAACAACCTCAGTGTTTAACGGTTGAATTGAGCAGATGCTAATAACCTTGAACTTAGTACTGACGGCTCTCTTCAGTCCGCTCCAATGAGGTTTTATTTCAATACAGTTCGGTTAATAGTAGCCGCACCCTTTAGCCTGTGAGCTAAATCTCACAACCAATCACATTTGCAGTGCTTTGCAACTCAGCCGATATCTGCAACTATCAGTACATCCCACCATCGTACTCAATTAAGCTGAACCTCAACAGAAATTCTTGCACCCCGGTTTTTGCCATACAACTGACAAAAACTTTAGTTGTGGGTTTAAAGCCCACTCACTAATGTACCTACTGCCTCCTGCCTTCTCAACAGGAGAATAGCCTATGGCAGCCGTATCGCTGAGTATTTCGACAATAAAACCATTGGGCGATCGCATCTTTATTAAGGTCGCGCAAGCGGAAGAAAAAACTGCTGGGGGAATTTTATTGCCCGACACCGCCAAAGAAAAGCCACAGATTGGAGAAGTGGTGCAAGTCGGCCCGGGGAAGCGTAATGAGGATGGATCTCGTCAGCCAATGGAAGTGAAAATTGGCGAGCGAGTTCTCTATTCCAGATATGCCGGAACCGACATTAAACTCGGTAGCGAAGAATACGTGTTGTTGTCTGAAAAAGATGTCCTGGCGATTGTGGAGTAAGCAGCTTTCAAAGGGACTGAGTATTGGGGAAAAGAGAGCAGGGGGAACAGGGGGAGATAAAACTCCTAACTCTTGTACAGACGCGATAAATCGCGTCTCTATTCAGCACTACTGAAAACATCCTAATTAAAATTAACAAGGACAACATTTCTATGGTAAAGACAATTCTGTACAAGGACACGGCCCGTTGGACATTGGAAAAAGGCTTTGACGCTCTGACCGAAGCCGTCGCTGTCACCCTCGGTCCCAAAGGGCGGAATGAGGCTACATTTCGCCTTACTTTGTGACTGATCCAGAGCGAATGGAGGCAGTACTGGAAGAACCCCACATTTTAATCACCGATCGCAAGATTACAATGGTTCAAGATTTGGTGCCGATTCTGGAGCAAATTGCTCGGACAGGCAAACCCCTACTAATCATTGCGGATGACATTGAAAAAGAAGCTTTGGCAACTTTAGTTGTAAACCATTTGCGCGGTGTGCTGCGAGTCGCGGCGGTGAAGGCTCCCGGCTTTGGCGCTCAACGTAAAGCCATGCTGGAAGACATCGCAGCGCTCACAGGTGCTCAGGTGATTAGCGAAGATACGGGCTTTAAGCTAGAAAATGTCAGGTTAGAAATGCTTGGTAAAGCCCGGCGAGCGATCGTTACCAAAGACGACACAACCATCGTGGCAGAAGGCAACGAAGAAGCTGTCAAAGCTCGCATCGAACAAATTCGTCGCCAAATCCAAGAAGTTGAATCCTCCTACGATAAGGAAAAACTGCAACAACGGCTGGCGAAACTGGCAGGTGGTGTCGCGGTGATTAAGGTCGGTGCTGCCACCGAAACTGAACTCAAAGACCGCAAGCTACGTCTAGAAGATGCAATTAATGCCACCAAAGCCGCAGTTGAAGAAGGAATTGTGCCCGGTGGCGGTACAACAATAGCACACATTGCTCCCCAGCTTGAGGAATGGGCAAAGAGCCAAATGAAGGATGAAGAGTTGACGGGCACTATGATTGTGGCTCGCGCCCTTTATGCTCCACTACGTCGCATTGCTGATAATGCTGGTGCTAATGGTGCGGTGATTGTGGAGCGCGTCCGTGAACTGCCCTTTGATGAGGGATACGATGCCGTTGCTAATAAATTTGTGAATATGTTCGAGGCGGGCATTGTCGATCCAGTGAAGGTGACTCGTAGTGCTTTGCAGAATGCTGCATCTATTGGTGGTATGGTGCTGACCACTGAGGGTGTTGTGGTAGAAAAACCTGACAAGCAGGCGAAAGCGCCAGCTGGTGTCGGCCCTGGTCCTGGCGAAGGCTTCGATTATTGAGGAGACTGGGTATTGGGGAGCCAGTCGCGTGCGGAGAGAAGTGCAGTCTTTGGGAGACACTGCGTTGCGGAGGTTCCCTCCGTTGTAGCAAGTGTCGTCTTTGCCCAAGTGGAGCAACTTCGGAGGGTTTCTCCCGTTGAGCGAACTGGCGTAACTGAGAAAGGTTAAAGGGAAGTTATTTGTTTTTCCCCTTACAATTTTGCCTTGTCCCAATCCCCAATCATCATAATTTCCTCAGAAAGTCCTTAGATTTCTTCTCTATAGTGTCAATAGAGTTCAGCACTGGAAGATAGTAACGCTGTTTCAGCAACTGACAAAACCCAGTCTAATGCAGAATTCTAAACACTCAAGTATAGATCATCAGGAGACTTAAAATTATGGCACTCGTTCGTTGGGAACCTTTCCGAGAAGTTGAAAGTTTGCAGCGGCAGTTAAACCGCTTGTTTGATGAGATAGCACCGACAGGTCGTAGAGAAGAGGAAGGCATTGCCTTTATTCCCTCCGCAGAGATTCAAGAAACCCCCGATGCGGTTCATCTCAAGGTAGAAATTCCCGGTGTAGACCCCAAAGACCTAGATGTGCAGGTATCGCCAGAGGCAGTGTCTATTTCCGGTGAGCGGAAATCAGAAATTAAAACCGAAGAAAGAGGCATCACCCGCACCGAATTCCGCTATGGCAGGTTTCAGCGCGTAATTCCGTTGCCTACCCGTGTCCAGCACGATCAGGTGCAAGCAGAATACAAAGATGGCATTCTCAAGCTGAGGCTGCCCAAGGCTGAAGAAGATAGGAACAAGGTTGTGAAAGTAAACTTAGGTGACGGGCACAGGGGCAACGGGCAAGGGCAGTGACGCAATGTTTTCCAAAGCACTCCCTTAAGAGCAGGAGGTGACAACATGATCACAACAGCAATGGGCGAACTTAGCCTCCCAGTTAGCGATGCCTTCTCTTTCAGAGACGCTACTGCGAACGGCACACCTGAAGGTGAACGCGACCATATCCGAGGGACAAAAAACGCACCCGTCACCCTCGTGGAATACGGAGACTATGAGTGTCCCTATTGCGGTCGTGCCCATTTCATCATCAAAGAACTCCAGCAGTTGACCGGGGATCTCATGCGCTTTGTCTACCGCCACTTCCCGTTAACTAGCGTGCATCCCCACGCCGAGCAGGCAGCAGAAGCAGCAGAAGCCGCTGGGGTGCGAGGTAAGTTCTGGGAGATGCACGACCATCTCTTTGAACATCAACAGGCGCTCGATCGCAAACATCTAATAGAATATGCCGCTAACCTCGGTCTTGATGTGCCTCGGTTTAGTCACGAACTCGCCGAGCACGCCCACGCAGCCAAGATACGCGAAGACTTACTCAGCGGAATCCAGAGCGGGGTCAACGGCACGCCGACTTTTTTCATCAACGGTGTGCGCCACGATGGCTCTTACGACCTCCGCTCATTGTTAGCCGCGATTCAAAACGCAGCCGAATCCTGAGTGCTAAGGAGCCAGAGGGCAGAAGGTTCAAGGATAGATTCTTCCCTCTGCCAAAAGGTCACAAGCCCACGCCAGTTTGCTCAAGTCGGGAAACCCTTACTTTCAGAAGCCGTTGTTAAATCCCCTAAATTTATTTATGGGGATTCCCCTTCTGCCCTCTGACTTCTTAATACCATTTATTCAACTTGTCCTGAATCCAGACTCTCAATTTTTTATCCCAATCTTTGAAGGAGGTTACTAACAATGGCAAAAATCGTTGGTATTGATTTAGGAACTACCAACTCCTGTATAGCCGTAATGGAAGGTGGACAACCCGTCGTTATTCCGAACACAGAAGGCGGTCGCACAACTCCGTCTGTGGTTGCTTACACCAAGAAGGGCGAAAAACTTGTCGGGCAAATTGCCAAGCGCCAGGGTGTAATGAACCCAGAAAACACCTTTTATTCCGTTAAGCGGTTCATCGGGCGCAGGTATGATGAAGTCACCCAAGAGGCAAAACAAGTTACTTACAAGGTGGTACGTGACAGTAATGGCAACGTCAAGCTACACTGTCCCGCTCTGAACAAGGAATTTTCACCCGAAGAAATCTCGGCTGAGGTAGTCCGCAAGCTGATAGATGATGCCAGCACATATCTGGGGGAACCAGTGAGGCAAGCGGTAATTACCACCCCTGCCTATTTCAATGACTCTCAGCGGCAGGCTACCAAAGATGCTGGTAGAATTGCCGGGATTGAAGTTCTGCGAATTATCAACGAGCCAACGGCTGCTGCCCTCGCCTACGGACTTGACAAGAAAACTAACGAAACTATCTTGGTATTTGACTTAGGCGGTGGGACGTTTGATGTGTCTATCCTGGAAGTCGGCGATGGCGTGTTTGAAGTGAAAGCTACCAGTGGCGACACCCACTTGGGCGGTGATGACTTTGATAAGAGAATCGTAGACTGGTTAGCAACCGAATTCCAGCGTAACGAAGGCATCGACCTCCGTAAAGACAAACAAGCCCTGCAACGCCTCACCGAAGCAGCAGAAAAAGCCAAAATTGAACTGTCAGGCGCAACACAGACGAACATTAACTTACCTTTTCTTACTGCAACCCCGGAAGGCCCGAAACATCTAGATATAACCTTAACGCGGGTACAGTTCGAGCAAATGTGTGCCGACTTATTCGATCGCAGCCGCATTCCTGTCGAACAAGCTCTGCGCGATGCTAAACTGAGTCCCGCAGATATTGACGAAGTAATCCTAGTGGGTGGTGCAACTCGAATGCCGGCTGTCCAGCAACTGGTACGGCAGATAATAGGCAAAGACCCACACCAGGGTGTCAACCCGGATGAAGTCGTAGCAATGGGTGCAGCGATTCAGGCGGGTGTGCTTGGGGGTGAGGTAAAAGACGTACTGCTCCTAGATGTTACGCCGTTGTCGCTGGGTGTTGAAACTCTAGGTGGTGTGACGACCAAGATTATTCCGCGCAATACCACTGTCCCAGTGAAGAAGTCCGAGGTGTTCTCAACGGCGGCTGATGCACAAACAAACGTAGAAATCCATGTTCTGCAAGGTGAACGCGAAATGGCATCCGACAACAAGAGCCTGGGAACCTTCCGACTAGATGGGATTCCTCCAGGTCCCAGAGGTATGCCACAAATTGAAGTTACCTTTGACATTGATGCTAACGGGATTCTGTCAGCAACTGCCAGAGAAAAAGCCACAGGTAAAGAACAGTCCATTAGCATCACAGGTGCGTCTACCCTCGACAAATCTGAAGTAGAACGGATGGTGAAAGAAGCCGAGCGCAATGCGGAAGAAGACCGTAGGCGGCGCGAACAAATTGATACCAAAAATATGGCGGATTCTGTCGCCTATCAAGCCGAGAAACAGCTTCAGGATTTGGGTGACAAAGTGCCACCAGCAGACAAGTCCCGCGTGGAAGGCTTAATTCGAGACTTGCGTCAGGCAATTGAGCAGAACAACATCGATCGCATGAAGTCTCTCACCAACGAAATTCAACAAGCCCTGATGCAAATCGGCACTGCGGTCTACTCACAAGCAGGCGCATCTCCAGATGGCGGTACCTCCGCAGACGGACAACGCAGTGGTGAAGATGTCATTGATGCAGACTTTGTGGAACAAAAGTAACAAGACGCAGTGAGCAGTCCGTTGCTCTGGTTCTCAGAGTTAAAGGAACTGCTTTAGGGAGCCTGCGTGCGTCACCCAGAGGGTGACGCAGTGAAATTTTATCAAATACTCTCTTCCTATCCCCGCATCCTTAAATCTGCGCCACATTTCGTGATGTTATCTAGTTCTTTAATTTGGAGTAATTTTTATGACTTCTACATCTGAAAAAACCGCCCTCAAAAGTGTCTCTGCTATCTTCAAAGATGAAAAGAAGATGCAAGAAGTGGTTGAGCGTCTAATCAATCGCGGTATTCCCAAAGATCACATTTCGATTATTGGTCGCAATTTCCATGCTGAAACTCGCATCTCCGGATTTGTGACTAAACAAGATGTGATCTTGGATGGACTCGCCACCGGAGCGATTTTTGGATCGCTGTTTGGTTCTCTGTTGGCTTTACTTACGGGTGTGGGTGTGTTGTTCATTCCCTTTTTGGGAACCGTAGTAGCAGCAGGCCCTTTGGGAGCAGCATTATTAGGAGCGGCAGGCGGTGCTTTGTATGGTTCCTTGGGAGCAGGCATTGGAGCTGCCTTAATCGCAATGGGTATGCCGGAGGACAAAGCTGCTATTTACGAAACACGCCTGAAAGCAGGTGAGTTTTTACTGGTCGCGGAAGTGCCACAAGAACAAGCAGACGAAGTTGTCTCACTGTTAGAAAGTGCGGGTGCGGAAGAAGTCGCTATCACTGACATGAAGATTCCCCGTCAACCAAAAGGTGAACTGGCAGATAATGAGCAGATTTCACCAGAAATTAGAGCAAATCTGTCGGACGACGCGCAAAAAACTTTTGTTGATACCTACAATCGGTCGTTCAGAGAAGCCAATGGAAAAGATAATGCCTTGACGAAGGCTTGGGATCGGGTCAAACAGGTGTTCGATCGCGACGAAAAAGGCACTTATTCCAGGTCTAAAGTCAGATCGTAAATTTCCAGAGTTGCGACCGCGACGAAAAAGGCACTTATTCCAGTCACAAAACAACTTAAAAAACTAGGAGAACCATCATGAACTGATATCACCGACTCCTTAAAGGGCTGCAAGTTTTGATCGTGGGCTTTCTTTTTTCCTCCCTTGAGTACTTGTGGCAGCCAATGCGATGTTGTTGCGCCCCGTGAAACTAGCTGAGGGGGCCTGAAATGAAATTTAGTAGTTCAAACCATAGAAAGAGGATGAACAAGCTATGGTAAGCAATCGTGGAGTAGTCTATATGGGTCCTCGGAAAGTCGAGGTTCAAAGTATCGACTTCCCAAAACTAGTTGACCCTCGTGGCAAGAAGTGCGAGCACGGTGTCATTCTCAAGGTGGTCACCACAAACATCTGCGGTAGTGACCAGCACATCTACCGGGGCCGCTTCGCCGCTCCAGAGGGGATGACGCTGGGTCATGAGATTACTGGTGAGGTCGTCGAGGTGGGCCGGGACGTGGAGTTTATTAAGGTCGGCGATCTCGTCTCGGTTCCATTTAACGTCGCCTGCGGCCGCTGCCGCAACTGCAAGGAGCGGCACACCGACATTTGCATGAACACCAACCCTGACTTCCCGTGCGGAGCCTACGGCTTCAACCTGGGCGGCTGGCCAGGCGGGCAGACCGAGTACCACATGGTCCCCTACGCTGACTTCCAACTGCTGAAGTTCCCCGACAAAGACCAGGCGATGGAGCGCATCCATGACCTCACCCTCCTCTCGGACATCCTGCCCACGGGCTACCATGGGTGTGTCATTGCGGGAGTTGGAACGGGCTCCACGGTGTACATTGCAGGGGCAGGACCAGTGGGTCGGTGTGCCGCCGCCAGTGCCCGCCTCCTAGGGGCCTCCGCCATCATCGTCGGGGACGTGAACCAGACCCGATTGCAGCTGGTGAAGAAGTCGGGTTACGAGACTGTGGACCTGACGCAAGACGTGCCGCTGTCCGATCAGATCGAGTCGATCCTTGGCGTTCGCGAAGTGGACTGCGGGGTGGACGCCGTGGGGTTCGAAGCCCACGGCCATGGGAAAGACGCTGGCGAGCAGCCGGAGGCTGTATTGAACGACCTGATGTCAGTGGTTCGCTTCGGCGGGGGAATGGGCATCCCTGGCATTTATACTAGCTCCGACCCCGGTGGTCCCACAGACCTGGCTAAACAGGGGAAGTTGATCCTCGACTTCGGCAAGGTATGGATCAAGTCGCAGTTCGCCATGTGGGGGCAGTGCCCCGTGATGAAGTACCACCGACTCCTGATGCAGTCCATCATCGGGGGCCGGATGGACTACCTGAGCGAGGTCGCAAACATCGAGTTCATCTCGCTCGACCAAGCACCAGAGGCGTACCGGACATTCGACCAAGGGGCACCGAAAAAGTTCGTCATCGACCCCCACAACAGCACCAAGAAAGCTGCATAGAGCAGGATCATCCTGTGGCAGAAGCAGGTGTTAGAGCCTTTGAAATGAAGTTTAGCAGTTTTAAACCATAAGAGTAGCTCAAAGAAGAAACAACCATGACAACTGCAACCGCAACTCGAACTGACGAGGAAATCCAAAAGGATGTGCTGAATGAGTTGAAGTGGGATTCCCGCGTCCAGTCTACCGAAATCGGCGTGGCCGTCAAAGACGGTGTTGTTACGCTCACAGGCTGGGTCGATTCCTTTTACAAGCGGTGGGCTGCCGAAGAAGCTGCCCACCGCGTCCGTGGCGTATTGGCTGTGGCCAACGACATCGAGGTTCGGCTGCCGGTCTCTGCCGAGCGCACTGACGCCGACATTGCCGCAGCCGCCATTCATGCGCTGGAGTGGGATGCCGGCGTGTCCATCGATAATCTCGATGTCACGGTCTCCAAGGGCTGGGTCACGCTCAGGGGTGTGGTCGAGTGGGAGTACCAGAAGCACGATGCCGAGCGGGTTGTCCGCCGCCTGAAAGGCGTCAAGGGGGTGGCCAACTTGCTCACCATCAAGCCCCGCGTGTCGCCGTCGGAACTCAAGCAGAAAATTGAGCAGGCGCTGGTACGCAGCGCGGAGACCGACGCGCTGCGGATCACGGTCGAGGTGGAGGGGAGCAAGGTCATCCTGAGGGGGGCGGTGCGCTCCTGGGCTGAGAAGCAAGAGGCGGAGCGGGCAGCGTGGTCGGCACCAGGAATCACCTCGGTGGAAAACTGGATCACGATCTCGCCCTAGGACTGACGGTCAGAACGGCCGCCTCTACTATCATCGAAGCAAGCACAAAAGTATGGTGGAACACAGAATCAAGTCAACTATGCAGAAATCACGAGCATCAGCGGAGTCGGACACCCAGCGGATTGAAGCGTTTAGCGATGCCGTATTTGCCATTGCCATCACGCTGCTGATACTGGAAATTCGCGTGCCAGAGTTGAACTCTACGGAGGGAACAACCAACACACTAAGTCTTGCCTCAGCATTATTCGTATTGTGGCCGTCCTACTTCGCCTACATTTTCAGCTTCGTGGTAATTGGAATTTTCTGGGTAAATCATCACTACGTCTTCCAACTCTAGCCAGTGTATAGTAGCGGCGCATAAACATTGTTCGATCGCGACGAAAAAGGCACTCATTCCAGTCACAAAACAACTTAACTAACCGGAACAGATTATGAACTCTCAAACATTGAATCAGCCCGATACTCGTCTTCAGCAGGAAATTGATAAGGAGACGCAAAAGGCAACAGATGAGGCTGAAAAATGCCTAGCTCGAGAAGCGGTTTCCGCCATCAAAGAAACTCGAAATGCAATTAATGCCATTGAGGAGGAAAATACTAAAGCAGCGATCGCTGCTTTAGAACGCGCAACTGGAAAACTTGACATTCTGGTGGCAAGATACCCTCAACTGGGCTTGGTTCCCGTCATGACTCAGGTATCCATAATCGATGTTGCCCCTCTGGATCTTCATGTGATTGAACGAATTCGCACTCAACTTAAGAATGCTTTCAATAACGAAGATTTTCCGACTGCTCGTCAACTTTTGAACAACCTGATGAGCGAGATTCGGACAACAATCGTCAATCTGCCACTAGAAACGTATCCTGATGCTATGAGAGAGGCAGCCCGGTTGTTGAGCAAAGGAAAAACCGATGAAGCCAGAACACTTTTGCAAGTTGCTCTCTCAACCCTAGTGCTAACAGAGAAATCTCGACCAATTCCGCTGCTCAATGCTTACACCCTCTTAGTAGATGCAGTCGATCTAGCAGAGAGCGATCCAGAGCAAAGGCTGAGGTTTTTGAAAGACGCTCGCACTCAACTTAAGTTGGCTCAAGAACTGGGCTACGCCAGAAGTAATCCTGAGTATACAGAACTTGAGCAGGCAATCCAAGATATCGAGCGGCAAGTTAGGGCAAACGAGAGAACCGCAGACCCATTGAGTCGGCTACTGGAAAAATTCTCTAGTTTCTTCAAACGTATATCTGGAACCGCTCCCGCCCAACCAGCTTGATGAAGGTAGAAGGCAGGTGGTCACTGAGCGTAGCCGTTGGCGCAGCCTCTCGTAGAGAAGTGAGGCAGGAGGCGAGAAGAGGATAGGGAGATAGGGAGAATCAAGGGTAATTTTAGTCTTTTCTCCTCCGCTCCTTTGCCCCCCTGCCCCTCTGCTCCCCTGCCCCTCCGCCCCCTACCTTCTTCAATCCAGGTGCAAAACAAGTTTATAAACCAGGAGAATGATCGTGAACCGATATCACAGATTCTTTAGAAGGCTGCAAGTCCTGTTCGTGGGTATTCTTTTCTCCTCGCTTTTATTCATCGCTCCCGTTCATGCAGTTAGCTCTCCTGCGGTATCTCCTGAAAGATTGAATCAGCTTGATACTAGTCTTCAGCAGGAGATTGAAAAGGAGAGGCAACAGGCAACAGCTGAGGCTGAAAGTAAACTGGATCGAGAAGCGATCGCCGCAATCGAAGAAACTAAAAAAGCGATCGCTGCCATTGAGCGGGGAAAGACGACTGAAGCAATTGCTGCCCTAGAACGAGCAACTGGAAAAATTGACATTCTAGTAGCACAATACCCTAAACTAGCTCTAATTCCGGTGGCGGCTGAGGTAGCGATAATCGATTTTGCCCCTCAGGATTTTAATTTGGTTGACCGAATTCGCAAACAAGTTAAGTCTGCTGTAAATGCAGAAGATTTTCCGGCGGCTCGCGAACTGTTGAACAACTTGATGAGCGAGATTCGCACAGCAATCGTCAATCTGCCATTAGAGAGATATCCAGATGCTACCAAGCAGGCAGCTCGGTTGTTGAACGAAGGCAAAATTGATGAAGCCAAAGGCGTGCTGCAACTTGCGCTCTCAACTTTAGTGGTGACAGAACAAGCTCGACCCCTGCCGCTAGTCAAAGCCCATACCGATCTAGTGACTGCGGTTACTTTAGCCCAGAAGGATCGTGACGCAGCACAGAGGTTGCTAGAAGATGCTCGTACCCAACTCAAGTTAGCTCAAGAACTAGGATATGCCAGAGGCGATCGCGAGTATGCAGCATTTGACAAAGCAATTAAAAATCTAGAGCGGCAAGTTAAGGCACGTGAGAACATAACAGGTGCATTTGCCAAGCTTCAAGAACAATTTTCTAGTTTCTTCAACCGAGTATCCGAAGTTGTTAAACCAGATGATTCCCCGAAAAGGGCAGAAGCCAGAAATGAAAGGGAAAAGGTTAAAGGGTAAAGGGAAATGGCACTAAGAAAAGCGTAAATCCTTGGTATTCCTGGCTTTTGGGTGTGGGGAATTAAGAAGATGTTGAACTCCTTGACGCAGTTGCATTCAATTATCTTAAACACTACCCCCAACACTCTGCCCTGACAAGGTTTCACCTTTTATTCGTGCCATTCGGGTAAAGGGTAAAGGCATAATAAATTACATTAATATTACTTTCTTGCCCTTTTCCCCTTACCCTTTCCCCTCATCTTCCTCATGCCCCTGCCCCCCATCTCGTTAATCTCAAGAGGTGCTGATGGTTGCAGTAACCGATTTCAAAGATTATTACCCAATTCTCGGTGTCAGTAAGAACGCCACTCCGGAGGATATCAAAAAAGCCTACCGGAAATTGGCACGGAAATATCACCCGGACTTAAATCCTAACGATAAGCAAGCGGAAGCGCGGTTCAAAGAAATTAACGAAGCTAATGAAGTGCTGTCCGACCCGGAAAAACGCCAGAAGTATGACCAGTATGGTCAGTACTGGCAACAGGCTGCGGCGGGTGCACCTCCACCCAGAGGGGCGGGTACACAAGGTTATGACTTTAGCCAGTATGGCAACTTTGATGATTTCATTGATGAATTGCTGGGAGGGTTAGGTCGCAGTGGCGGTCGTACAAGGCAGCGCGGAGCTAATTATCGCACAACAAGACCAGAAGGATTCCGGGACTACGTAGATTTTGGGTATGGAGAAGACCCCTCCAGCCGCTTCACTAATGTTCCTGCACAGGATACGGAAGCGGCGATCGCTCTCACTTTTTCTGAAGCGTTTCACGGTACACAGAAGCGGCTACAAATTGATGGAGAAACTATCACTGTTCGCATTCCGCCGGGAGTAAAATCGGGAAGCCGCATTCGAGTCAAAGGCAAAGGACAGATGAGTCCTTTTAGTCAGCAACGCGCTGATTTGTATCTGACAATTGAATTATTGCCCCATCCTTTCTTCAAATTTGAGGGCGACAATCTTGCTTGCGAAGTACCTGTCAGCCCAGAGGAAGCTGTACTTGGCGTACAAATAGATGTTCCTACGCCTGATGGCAAGGTAACGATGAAGATTCCGGCTGGTGTGGATTCCGGCCAAGCACTGCGGCTACGTGGCAAGGGCTGGCGCGATCCAAAAGGTAATCGTACCGCTTTGATCGTGCGGTTAAAAATTGTGACACCCAAAGATTTGAGTCCCCAAGAAAGAGAGTGCTATGAAAAATTGCGACAAGTTAGCAGTTTTAATCCCCGTCAAGGCTTAGAAGAGGTGCGATTATGATTTCTAATCTGAGTTTGTCTAGTGTGGTGTGGTCAGAAACAGGCGATCGCCTCTATAGTTTCGAGCAAGCCGCCTACCTCACCCAAACCTCGGTTTTGTTACTAGAACGATTTGCCCGCCTGGGATTAATTGAACCTGTAGGAATCATGCTGCGCCGACAGGATATGTTTCGCGTTGTGCAGATTCAAAGGTTGCACCGCGATCTGAACTTGAATTGGGTCGGAGCAGCAATGGTGCTAGATATGGTAACTGAAATTGCCCAACTCAAGGCGCAACTGCGTGCCTACCGTGCTGAATTACGTTAGCAAGAAAGGCAGAGGGCAGGAGGCAGAAGGCAGAAGGGAAAACTGAAGCCTGCACTCTGCCACGACCGTAGGGAGTAAGGGTTGAAGCCCCACTCCAAATCAGAGATTTTGGAGTCATGCAATCAGTGTAGGCTTCAGACCTACACTGTATTGCAAACCTTCTGCCCTCTGTTTTCTTCACCGCAGCTTTAGCGACGCAGGAGCGTCACTATGAATTACGAATTGGTTTGACTGCCTAAATAATTTATTTCTCAGCTAAGGGACACGATTATGCAACCAACCAATCCTGAGCAATTTACCGAAAAAGCCTGGGAAGCCTTTGTTCGTACTCCCGAAATTGCCAAGCAGTTTCAGCATCAGCAGATTGAGAGTGAACATTTGATGCTAGCGCTACTGGAACAGGAAGGACTCGCCAGTTCTATTTTCAACAAAGCTGGGGTGAATGTTCAAAAACTCCACGAGCGCACTATCAACTTCATCAACCGTCAGCCTAAAGTATCGGGGGCTAGCAGTGGTTCGGTATACATCGGACACAGTTTAGAGACGCTGCTCGATCGCGCCGAACAATACCGCAAAGAGTTTGGTGATGAATATATTTCTATTGAACATTTAATACTTGCCTTTGCCAAAGACGATCGCTTTGGTAAAGGGTTGTTTCAAGAATTGGGACTGGATGAAAAAAAACTCCGCAACATCATTCAACAGATTCGAGGGAGTCAAAAAGTGACAGATCAAAACCCGGAAGTTAAATATGAAGCGCTAGAAAAATACGGACGCGATTTAACCCAATTGGCACGTGAGGGCATACTCGACCCAGTGATTGGACGAGATGAAGAAATTCGCCGCACGATTCAAATCCTTTCTCGTCGGACTAAAAATAACCCCGTGCTGATTGGTGAACCCGGTGTCGGTAAAACGGCAATTGTAGAAGGATTAGCGCAGCGCATTATCAGTGGTGATGTCCCGGAATCATTGCGCGATCGCAAACTAATAGCTTTAGACATGGGTGCGTTAATTGCCGGAGCCAAATACCGGGGAGAATTTGAAGAACGCCTGAAAGCTGTCTTAAAAGAAATCCAAGAAGCACAGGGACAAATCGTCTTGTTCATTGACGAAATTCACACTGTAGTTGGTGCGGGTGCAACGCAAGGATCGATGGATGCTAGCAACTTGCTCAAGCCGATGCTCGCTCGCGGCGAACTGCGCTGTATTGGTGCCACCACACTAGATGAATACCGCAAGTACATTGAAAAAGATGCGGCTTTGGAACGTCGTTTTCAGCAGGTGTATGTCGATCAGCCCAGTGTGGAAGATACCATCTCAATTCTGCGCGGTTTGAAAGAGCGCTACGAGTTACACCACGGCGTGAAGATTTCTGATAGTGCGTTAGTTGCGGCAGCTACTCTGTCTGCGAGATATATTAGCGATCGCTTCCTACCCGACAAAGCTATTGATTTGGTGGATGAATCTGCGGCTAAACTAAAAATGGAAATTACTTCCAAACCAGAAGAATTAGACGAAATCGATCGCAAAATTCTGCAACTGGAAATGGAGCGGCTGTCACTGCAAAAAGAAACAGACAGTGCTTCCAGAGAGCGGTTAGAACGCATAGAGAGAGAACTTGCAGAGTTAAAAGAACGGCAAGTTGCTCTCAATGCTCAATGGCAGGCAGAGAAGCAAATTATCGATCGCATTCGCCAAATTAGACAAGAGATTGAGCGTGTCAATGTAGAAATTCAGCAAGCCGAACGCGATTACGACCTCAACCGGGCAGCAGAACTGAAATACAGCAAACTCACTGAGCTGCAACGACAACTAAAAGAAGCCGAAGTGCGACTAGCCCAAATCCAGACTAGCGGTAAATCTCTGTTGCGCGAAGAAGTCACCGAAGCTGACATTGCCGAAATTATCTCCAAGTGGTCGGGTATTCCGGTGAGCAGACTGGTTGAATCGGAAATGCAAAAACTCTTGCATCTGGAAGAAGAGCTACATAAACGTGTGATTGGTCAGGACGAAGCTGTAAGAGCTGCTGCCGATGCAATTCAACGTTCCCGTGCTGGGTTGGCAGACCCGAATCGTCCCATTGCTAGCTTTATTTTCTTAGGCCCGACCGGGGTGGGAAAAACAGAACTGGCAAAAGCTTTAGCGGAATATCTGTTTGATACCGAAGATGCACTGGTGCGGATCGATATGTCCGAATACATGGAGAAACACGCTGTTGCCCGTCTCATCGGTGCGCCTCCAGGTTACGTGGGCTATGAAGAAGGCGGACAACTCACCGAGGCGATTCGCCGCCGACCTTATTCTGTAATTCTGTTTGACGAAATTGAGAAAGCTCATCCTGATGTATTCAACGTCCTGCTGCAAATCCTGGATGATGGTCGCCTAACTGATTCTCAGGGACGCACAGTAGATTTTAAAAATACGATCGCGATTATGACCAGCAATATTGGTTCAATATACATTTTGGATGTGGCAGGAGACGATAGCAAGTACGAACAAATGCGCGATCGCGTCATGGAAGCAGTGCGAGAAAGTTTCCGCCCCGAATTCCTCAACCGCATTGATGAAATCATTATTTTCCACAGCTTGCGGAAGGACGAGTTGCGCGAAATTGTCAAACTACAAGTGCAGCGTTTAGAGGAGCGACTGCGCGAGCGTAAACTCTCGCTCAAAATCTCCGACGAGGCTCTCAATTGGATTGTTCAGGTCGGTTATGACCCAGTTTACGGTGCTCGTCCCCTGAAGCGGGGGATTCAGCGAGAACTAGAAACTCCGATTGCCAAAGCGATTCTACGCGGCGAGTTCCACGAAGGCGACACAATCTACGTCCATGTGGAACACGAACGACTGGTGTTGAAGCGCTTATCACCTGAACTGGTCAATGCTTAGAGGGGGCAGAGGAGCACAAGGGAGAGATAACTCTTGGAAAGACTTGGGTTAATCGCGTCTCTCTTTCAAGATTTAACAACATATCAAAACATTTTTGGAAAAGCTATGACTTCTGAAGATTTTAGAGAAACCAGAACAAATTCAGCATTGGCAACTGTCTTAGGTGTTTTGATGATTCTGCTGGGAATTGCAGCGATCGCAGAACCATTTATTGCCACTATTGCCATCACAATCGTATTCTCCTGGACTTTAATTATTGCTGGCATCGTCCGAATTGTTCATGCATTTCAATCACGTCACAAACGAGGCTTCTGGACAACACTAGTAGTTGGTATTCTATACGTAATTGGTGGGATTTTGTTGATTAGCAACATCTTTGGTGCTGCACTCTCTCTCACCTTAGCTTTTGGATTTATCATTTTTATTGAGGGTGTATTGGAGGTGATTGCAGCATTTCAAATGCGTCCAGATCCAAACTGGGGTTGGGTACTATTTAGCGGGATCATGGCTATTATTCTAGGGATTTTGATTCTGTATCAATGGCCTGTCAGCACAGTTTGGGTATTGGGAGTATTTGTAGGGATTAATTTTTTGTTGACGGGCCTTTGGATGATCATGCTTTCATTAGCTTCTCGTAGTCTTCCTGACTATAGGGCAAGAGTTTAAAGCAGTTATCAGTTATCAAAGTTTGAGTTGGGGTCTAAATCTCCAACTCAAACGTAGCACGCAATAGTGGTGAGGAACTTTGACTCCCAACTGAAAAACAGTTTACTGTTAACTATTTACTAATTTATTGAATTGAAGAAGGCAGAAGTACGAGGGCAGAGGGCAGAAGGTTTTATTTAAAAGGGGATTCAAACCCCTCCTAAATAAGAGCCACCCTACGGGTTCGCCAGTCGCCTACAGAAGGAAACCTTCTTGCAGCGCTGGCTCACCAAATTAAAAATTTGGTGGGGGGTCTTGAACCCTTACTCCTTCCAGTCGTAGGCAAAGAGCAGGAAGTAGAATTCCCTTCTGCCTTCTGCCTCCTGCCCTCTGCCTTTCTTGATAACTTTCGGTTTTATTGGTGAGCTAGTGCTGCCTCACTGAAATAAGGATAATATGATTACAACAGATAACAAGCAGGCTGTTGGAGTATTTACTAACCGTAAAGCAGCGGAGCAATCAGTTAATGAATTGAAAGCCTCAAGCTTTCCAATGGAAAAAGTTGCGATTTTTGCAAAATTTGCAGATCGCATAAATCCTATTGGCGAAGTATCAGTCAGTTCGCGTATCAACAATCAAAGTGTAGATACAACTGGAGTAGTTGGTGACGCTTTAACTACAAGTTTTTGGGGAAGCGTATTAGTTGGTCTTAGCAGTTTGGTGCTTCCTGGCGGTATTGGAGTAATAATTGCAGTCGGTTCGGTTGGAACAGCATTCATTATCACTGTAGCGGGTCTTGCAGTTAGTACTATAGCCACAAATCATTTAGTAAAGGTGCTAGCTAGTTTAGGTATTCCTGAAGACCGAGCTAGACGTTATTGCGATCGCATCCAGTGCTGTGAATATTTACTAGTACTAAAAGGCAAAGATGAGGAGATTCAAAATGCTGAAGTCATTTTGAAGAAGCATGATATTAACTATTGGGGTATCTATGAGCTACCACAGGTTTAAATAAGCCTTCTTGGGTGGCCGCCGAGATACGGATACCGTTGGCGAAATATTGCTTAACAAAAAAACGCTTGTCTAGGGCTTGTTCGAGAATGTTGCAAGGAGAATCATGGACGACAATCAAGAACGACAAGACTTCGATCTAACCGAAAGCGATGAGCAACTCAGCGCGGACGAAAAAACAATACTCGACGAACTCGGTATTGTTGGTGCTGCTCGCCGAAAATTCTTGGGGCAAAACATGGCTGCGGCACTCGGCACCTTCGCCTTCCACCTGCTGGCTAAAGAGGAGGTCTTTGCCACGCTCGCCGCTTCGCCCGACGCAGTGTTCGCTTCGACTGCTGGGGTGGAAAACGCCGTTAAGGTCTTGTTGAAAATCAACGGCTCTACTCAACGCCTGGAAGTGGATTCGCGCACGGTGCTGCTCGATGCTCTACGCGAAAGACTTGGATTGACCGGCACCAAAAAAGGGTGCGATCAAGGACAGTGCGGTGCTTGTACAGTGATCGTTGACGAACGCCGCGTGCTTTCGTGTCTGACACTTGCCGCGAGCTGCGAGGGAAAAGAGGTGACGACCATCGAAGGGCTGGCTGACGCCGACAACCTTCATCCGATGCAGGCGGCGTTCATCAAACACGACGGCTTCCAGTGCGGCTACTGCACGCCGGGGCAGATATGTTCGGCAGTGGCGCTTTTGCAGGAAGCCAAAAACGGCGACGTGAGTCACGTCACTAACAATTTGCGGACGAGTCCCCAGAATTTAGAGCTCTCTGATGAAGAAATCAGAGAACGCATGAGCGGCAACATTTGCCGTTGCGGCGCTTATCCAGGAATCGTTGCGGCAATCAGAGAAGTTCATTCCGGGCGCGAAACAGCCCAGACCAGGCATTTTGCAAGCGATGAAGAAATTGCCATTGCATTCAATGAGGGCAAAGCCGATGAAATCGTTTAAATATTCTAGCGCTACCGACGCAGCAAGCGCCGTTGGCACTGTTTCCGCTAATCAAACGGCACAGTTTCTCGCAGGCGGGACAAATCTGATTGATTTGATGAAAGAATACGTCGAGCGTCCCAGCGAACTTGTTGACATCTTAGGTTTGAATCTGGCGGAAATTCAATCGACCTCGAACGGAATTTCTATCGGCGCGTTAGCCAAAAATACTGATACGGCTAACCATGCGCTCGTCCGGCAAAATTACCCGCTTCTGTCAATGGCGATTTTAGCTGGTGCCACCGTACAGCTTCGCAATATGGCGACCAACGGGGGAAATTTAATGCAACGCACCCGTTGCCAGTATTTTTACGACATCGCTATGCCGTGTAACAAACGCGAGCCTGGCAGCGGATGTGGAGCTATTCAGGGACTTAATCGCATTCATGCCATTTTTGGCTACAGCGATAAATGCGTGGCGACTTACCCGGGCGATATGGCGAATGCGCTTTATGCGCTTGACGCAGTAGTGAGGATTCGCGGCACGAACGGGCAAGAACGCACAATCCCGATCCAGGATTTTTATCGCTTGCCGGGCGACACGCCGGAAAAAGATAACAATCTTCAGCATGGGGAATTGATCGTCGCCATTGAAATGCCGAGGAATAACTTCGCCGACAAGTCTTATTACCTAAAAGTTCGCGATCGCACTTCATATGCTTTCGCACTGGTTGCCGTGGCTGCTGCTTTAGAAACAAGAGGCAACAACATCAAACAGGCACGCGTTGTTTTGGGAAGCGTCGCGCATAAACCTTGGCGTTCAGGCGAAGCGGAAAGAGTTTTGATCGGAAAACCAGCGACGGAAGAAACTTTTCGGGCTGCTGCCGAAGTGGCTTTCAAAGATGCGAAACCGCTTGAACATAACGGTTATAAAGTCGAACTCGGAAAACGCGCCATTGTTCTCGCTTTGCAGCGAGCGATGTCGGGCGGTGTTGCGTAAGTAGGGAGAATAAAAGAAATGGCAAGATACATCGGAAAAGAAATGAGCCGCGTAGACGGCATCGCAAAAGTGACGGGCAAGGCAAAATACGCCGCAGAATTTCAGGTTTCCAATCTCGCTTACGGTTTTATCGTGCTGGGAACCGTAGCAAAGGGCACGATTAAATCAATCGACACGCGTGAGGCTGAATGCGCTGCGGGCGTAATTCGCGTCTTCACGCACCTGAACGCACCAAAGCTTGATCCGAAGTTTTCCACGGTGCAGGCTCCGTCGCGCGCTACCGATGAGCAAGACAAGTCGTTTCAGGCGCTCCAGTCCGACAAAATCTTCTTCAATATGCAGCCTGTGGCACTCGTCGTCGCCGAGACATACGAGCAAGCGCGTTATGCGGCACGTCTGGTCAAAGTCTCCTACAACACAGAGCCGCACACGACCGACAGCGAGGCGGTGCGAGCGATCGCGCGCGTCCCCACCCAAGCGCCGCCTCTAAAGCCGCGCGGTAATCCCGAAGAGACGATGCGTACAGCGGCGATTGAGACTCAGCCGTTAGTTGTTGAACATACTTTAACGCGCGGTAATCCCGAAGAGACGATGCGTACAGCGGTTGTGAAGGTAGAGGCCGAGTACCGCATTCCTATCGAGCACCACAACCCCATAGAGCCGCACGCGGCCATCGCGGTCTGGCAAGGCGACAAGCTCACGATCTTCGACAAGACGCAGGGGGTCTATGGCGTGCGCGCACATTTGGCTTCGAGCTTCGGCGTGCCCGAGGAAAACGTGAGCGTGCTTTCACCCTTCGTCGGCGGGGCTTTCGGATCGTCGCTGCGCCCGAACTATTATCCGGCGCTGACAGCGATGGCTGCCCGGGAACTCAAACGCCCAGTCAAGGTCGTCTATACGCGCACACAAATGTTCACTGGCCACGGCTATCGTCCGTACACGATTCAGAAGGTCGCGCTCGGCGCAGAGCGATCGGGAAAGCTCTCCACGATGATTCATGAAGTCGTACACAACACCTCCAACATCGAGGAGTTCTCAGACGAAACCACGCTTTTCACGCGCCAGGTCTACGCCTGCCCGAACCTCTACGCGCCGCTGAAGATTACCAACACTGACCTCCCCACCCCGACCTGGATGCGTGCACCGGGGGCCGTTAGCGGTATGTTCGCGCTCGAATGCGCGATGGACGAGCTGGCCTACGCGCTCAAGATCGACCCGCTCGAACTACGGCTGATCAACTACGCCGAAGTAGACCCCGAGAGCGGCAAGCCATTTTCGAGTAAGGCGTTGCGGGAGTGCTATCGGCTCGGCGCGGAAAAATTCGGTTGGAAGAAGCGCCAGTTTGAGCCGCGCTCAATGCGCGACGGACGCCTACTCGTCGGTTGGGGTATCGCAACCGGCGTCTGGGGCGCTTTCCAGATGCCTGCTGCCGCCCTCATAACGCTGCGGGTGGATGGCACGGCGCAAGTTGCTAGTGCGACCAGCGACATCGGCCCCGGCACCTACACGGTGATGACCATGATCGCTGCCGAGTATCTGGGGCTGAAGTTGGAGCAAGTGAAATTTGAACTCGGCGACACGAAGTTCCCTCTGGCACCGTCGCAGGGGGGATCTTGGACGACGGCGAGCGTCGGCTCGGCCGTGCGCGGCGCGGCTCTGGCGATCGGCACGAAGTTGCTCGCACTCGCGAACCAGGAACCGAATTCTCCGCTCAAGGGGGCAGCCGCCGCCGATGTCGAGATGCTCGACGGGAGACTGCGACTAAAAAGCGACCCATCGCGTTTCGTCAACATCTCCGGAGTGATGAAGCGTAATGGTCTCACCGCAATCACGGAAACATTCGAGTCGCGTCCCTCAGAGGAGCGCGAGAAGTATGCGACGTTGGCGCACGGCGCGCAGTTCATTGAAGTGAAGGTCGATCCGGATGTGGGGACTGTTCACGTTACGCGGGCCATTGAAGTGACTGCCAGCGGCAAGATCATGAATCCGAAGGCCTCGCACAGCCAGGAAATTGGCGGCGTTGTCTGGGGCATCGGCATGGCACTGCAAGAGGCGACTGAAATCGACCATCGTTACGGGCGGATCATGAACCCGAATTTGCAGCACTACCATGTGCCGGTTAATGCCGATATTCTGGAGATCGAAACGATCTTTGTTGAGGAGGACGATAAAATCGTCAATCCGCTCGGTGTTAAAGGCATGGGCGAACTCGGTATGGTCGGAATTCCGGCGGCGATCGCCAATGCGGTTTTTCACGCGACCGGCAAGCGAATCAGAGATTTGCCCATCACGCCTGACAAACTCTTGTAGAATTTGCTGCCGCAAATTTAGCGCTATTACATAGTTCCGTAAGTGAGCAATAACTATATGAACGAGTTACAGCATATCCTGCAAGCATTTGTACATAGCCAAAAGTCAGCACAGCGTAGTGCTTTAGCAACGGTAGTACAAACGAGTGGCTCGGTTTATCGCCGACCAGGGGCGAGGATGTTACTGCTTGAAGATGGACAAATGATTAGTGCGATTAGCGGTGGCTGTTTGGAAGGTGATGTTTTTGAACGGGCGCAATCGCTGATGTTTGGCGGTGGTGAACCGATAGTAGTAAGATATGACACTACATCGGATGAAGACATTGTATTTGGCTTTGGGTTGGGGTGTAATGGCGTTGTCGATGTTTTGATTGAATCTTTAGGTGATGAAACTGCTGCGAGCCAAATGTCTTTCATTCAAGATTGTTTGCAGTCTGGGCAAGTGGGAGCGATCGCTACTGTCTTTAAAATAGAGGGAGCGTCAGATATTACAGTTGGTTCTCGAATGATGCTGAAATCAGATGGCACTGTCATCAATCACGTTGCTAATATTTTCATTGCTCAAAAGATAGAAATAGACACTCACCAAGCACTGAGAAAAAAACAAACTTGCGTACAATCATATACTTTACCTCAAGGACGCGTTGATGTGTTGATTGAAGTAATTCATCCATTAGTACCACTGCTCGTATTTGGTTCTGGATATGATACGATTCCCGTGGTGCATTTGGCGAAACATCTGGGTTGGCACGTTACCGTAATTGATGATCGACCAGGATATTTGAGGGGCGATCGCTTTCCTCAAGTTGACCAAATTCTCTGGTGCGAACTCAATGATTCCCACTCATACAAACATTTGCTGACACCGCAAACTGTAGCAGTTGTCATGACACACCGCTATCTGAGCGACCTAGCATTTGTCAAGACTCTGATTCCGTCCCAGGTGCGTTACCTGGGAGTGTTAGGCCCAAAACGCCGGATGCAAAAATTGTGGGATGATCTGTCTGAAGAAAATATCATTACCACATCTGCACAAGAACAACGAATTTATAACCCTGTAGGACTAGACATTGCTGCGGAAACACCCCAAGAAATCGCCCTGTCCATCGTGGCAGAAATTCAAGCTGTAATTGGCGGACGTAGGGGTAGTTTCTTGCGCGATCGCCCAAGCTCGATCCATTCTCTCTTAGAGCAACCATGTCTAACATTGGCATTATAATTTTGGCAGCAGGCGCTTCCACAAGGCTTGGTCAGCCTAAACAGATCCTAGCTTACCAAGGTAAATCACTAATTCGACATATCACGGAGGCGGCGATTAATTCTCAGTGTCGGCCAGTTGTTGTTGTGTTGGGTGCTTACGTCGAAACTATTGAGCCGCATCTGATAAATTTAGATATCCACATTGTTTATAATCAAAAGTGGTCAACTGGTATGGCCAGTTCCATTCGATGTGGACTAAATGCTATTGGGGCGATCGCATCTGAGATTGAAGCGATCGTACTGATGTTATGCGATCAACCGTTTGTTTCCTCCGACCTGATTAATCAACTTGTTACAAGATATCAAGCTACAAATTCGATGATAGTTGCTTCGGAATACGCGGGTATCCTTGGTGTTCCTACTATATTTCACAAAACGTTATTTTCAGAACTAGCTCTTCTCCAGGATGATATCGGTGCTAGAAAAATCATTCGTCAGCATTATTCAAACTGTTCAAGCATTTATTTTGCTGAGGGAATTATTGATGTAGATACTCCTGAGGATTATGAACAACTTCACAAGCATCATCGTTAACAAGTTAAGCTTTAGGGCTATTAGTCAATAAGCAAAAGTACGCAATAGACTAGCATGAATGCTCATATGACTAAATAGAAAAATGGTGGGAACTAGTTATGAGTGCCTATTTTTTAGTCAGTTTACAGGCTCAAGCTAGAAATAAATCAGAAAGCGAAAGCAAAAATGAAGCAATATCACCGCAAATTTCAAGAGAACCAGCAGAGTTTAGTAACCATATTTGATTTTTGAACAAAACTCAGTACACCTTTATTCCTTCTTCCCAGTCCTAAAAGAGCGTTAAGTGATTAACTGGATTTGATATGAAATATCTCCGCATCCCCTTTCTTTGCTTTGCGTCTCTTCCATAAAAAAGGCATTGCACTCTAACCTTACCACCCCAATTGCTCAATAATCTGCTCGCCAAGCTGCAAGACATTGAACGGCTTCAGGATCACTCCAGCAAATTCAGAGGGGTCAAATCCCAGCGAATCGTCTGACGGGTCTGTGGCAGTAAACAATATAACCGGAATCGACTGCGTAGTCGGATTAGTTTTCAAAGATTGCAGCATAGTCAGTCTATCTTCACCATACAGGCTCAGATCGAGCAAAATCACGTCTGGTTGCTGCGTTTCTGCCTGCATCAGTCCTGCCTGTGCAGACTCAGCTGTGAGGATTTTCCAGCTTTTGAGGCGTTCTAGCGTGAACTTGACAATGCTGCACAAGTCAGGTTCATCGTCAATCACCAGGATGCATCGATTTGTATAAGAGGACATAATACCAATTCGTTATTCGTAATGAAGGGGCGTCAGATTTAATCTGGTTTCATGCAATCCAACTTCTCTCTAAATTGATTGATGGAAAATAACAAAGTACGTTCGCGTAGCATTGCCGCTAGCATCATTATTTGAATCAATCCCTTGAGAGCTAATTTGTAAACTAAAGTAAACTACTTGTCTAGTAAGGGTTTTAGGCATTTAAGTTAATAAAGCGCTTATTCGCTGAAACTCAGACCTAGTAATGAGTTAAGTACCCTTAAGATTTTCTTTACGAATCAGTTCTAAGGGATGAAGTATCAATTACTAATTAGCCCTCTTCTATCACTTTCCGGGAAGGCGATCGCTAGAAGCCTCATGAGGGAATCAATACAAGCTATACTATTAGAAAAATAATAGGTCTTGTATTTTTTATTAGAAAATAATCGCGCAATCGCTTGCTATACAAAGGCTCTAGATTTTAGAAAGGGCAAATGTTTTCGGAAAGTGACAGAAGAGGGTTAGGAATTTCCAAGAAATAAATTATCCAATTTATTCATAATTCTATTTTTCTTACTCCCCCTGCTCCCCTGCTAACACAGTGATTGGTTATTTTTTTATTTGGAAGTCCCTTATTTTAAATCCCTACCAGGAATTGAAATTTAAAATTCGCTGAATCAAATCGGCTTCTACGATTGGTTTTAAGATATAGTCATCTGCCCCCGCTGCTAGGGCCCGGTACAGGGTATCAGCATCGGCATGAGCCGATAACAACAACACAGGTAGCCGACTCCAACGCGGATCGCTCTTGACTACCTGGCATAGTTCAATGCCGCTAAACCCCGGCATAGCGACATCCAGCAATAGCAGATCGGGAGTGGTGGCTTCCAAGTATTGCCAAAACTGGCTTGAATCTGCCAAGGTTGTGACCTGAAAGCCCCACGGTTGCAGTTGGGCTTCTAACATGGACAACAATGCCGGATCGTCATCCACAATCAGCAGTCTGGCATTGATAGTGTCAATCCGGTGGAGGAGTTGGCTGACGGCTTGAAACACTTCGGTAGGCGTGGCAGGCTTTTGCAAAAAGGTGTTGGCTCCTAAACGGGTGACTTCCACGCGCTTGGTTAAATCGCCAAGTCCTGTCAGCACCAGCACAGGAATAGTGGGAAATTGGTGCTTCAACTGTGCCAGTAGGGTCAAGCCGCTTTCGGTGGTATTGGGAAAGGTAAGATCCAATATGATGGCATCGGGCGTGAGGTACTGAAGGCGTTGGCGGGCGAGGGTAAGGTCAGTGACGGTTTCCAGGTGAATGCTCCAGTTTGAGGCATTTGCCTGCATTCGCTCAATCAAGTCAGTATCATCATCAATCAACAAAACCACGCGATCGCTAGACTTCAGTACTGGAGTGGGCGCTGTTGTAGCAAAAGTAGGTAACTGCTGGATAACTTGCCTCAGTTGCCCAAGCAGCGATTTTAGTTGAACCGCTTCCTCTGATTGGACAGCAGCCGTTGGTGTTTTCAAGGTGCGTTCGATCTGGCGGGCAAGTTCTGCTGCTTGCGGCATGCCAAATGCCCCCAAAGAGCCAATCAGCCGATGGGCGATGGTCTGGGCGAACTGCCGTCCGTCAGGGGTGAGAGTATTAGTAAATAGGTGGGCAATCGCTTCCTCCAACTTTGCTAGTTGGCCCTGCAATCGCTCCTGAGAATCCTGCCACATCTGCCGAATTGCCGCCACTGCCTCCACCTCTGCATCATCTCGATTTTCATTCAGTGAGTAGGATGAGGAAGATGCGGAGATGGAGAGACATGGTGAACCAGCACCTTGAACTGAGCCGCTTTGCGATGAGGAAGTCGGAGTCTTGGATGCCACATTTTCGACTTGCAAAGACCCCATCGGCCTTGGCTTCTCCCCTTCGGAGAAGACCTGAGTAGCTCCAGTTCCCGTCGAGTCCGTTAGCGCAGCGTTAGCGACTTTAGGAGCGTCACTTCCAAACCCGGAGGGCAAAGACTTGTGGCGACTGGCGAAGGGTAACGCGGAGACCCTATCAAATATATTCCCTGTTTCCTCGCGTCTTTGCGTCTTTGCGTCCTCCGATCCCTGCTCCGGCTTTTCTGGCACAGATTTCAGCCGATACCCCAGCCCATACAATGTTTCAATCGGATCGGAATTTAGCCCAGCCATCTGGAGTTTGCGCCGCAACCCCCGAATTTGAGTTGTTACAGCTTCTTCACCAGGACATTCATCAATCGAACAGATGCGATCGAGCAGAGTCCTTCGGTCAAAAATCCGCCGCGGATGTCGCAAAAATAGCTCCAACAGTTTGTATTCTTTAGGCGTGAGATGTAAGCCTTTACCTTGACACATGACTTCGCAATTATTTGGATCAAGCTGCAACTGACCCCAGCAGAGCACTTTGGTTAATACTGTGCTGCCTCGGCGCAGTAATGCCCGAATCCGAGCTAGCAGTTCTGATAGCTCGTAGGGTTTGGTAATATAGTCATCTGCTCCTGCCTCAAAGCCTGCTATCCTATCTGCCGGATCAACCTTCCCTGTAAGCAGCAAAATAGGCTCTTGCTGATTCTGCGTCCTTAGTTGGCGACACAGACGAATTCCATTCTCATCGGGTAGCATGACATCTAGCACGATCAGGTCATACTCTGTTGCCTCAGCTAACTCCAGTGCCGATCGACTATCACTAGCGGTATCAACTGTAAACTGCTGTGCTACCAGAGAAGTGGTGAGAGCAGCCACCGTATCTTTATCATCCTCAACGATAAGCAGTTTCATAAAACCTATTTTTCAGGCAATTGAGCCAAGTATTTCAAAGGCAACCTGAAGCAAGTTTATCGAAGAAGGCAGGAGGCAGAGGGCAGGAGGCAGGAGGAAAACGGCTCTCTGTCTCCTGCCGCGACCGGACGGGTCTTGGGTGTAAGACCCCGCAGTTAGACGGCGCTTACAATTGGGAGGGGTCTGAATCCTCTCCCAATTGTTCCTTCTGCCTTCTGCCTCCTGCCTCCTGCCTCTTTCAATTACTTGCCCTATCTCTGAAGTGTATTGTGATGTAATATACTCTAATTCATCTTTTATTTATAAATAGCATTCCAGGCTAATGCAACGAATTTTTCTGTTGTCTTTAAATATAAAAATTTCAACCAAACTATAGAAGTTAATCTTAAGTAAGTCGGGGAGAAAATTTATAAGTATCTAACAAAGAATTAAGCAGAAAAATTAGAGTTAAATTTTACACGTTGTCTACTGTAGTTCCCCTTTTCTCCTCTTCTTTGAACTCCATCAATCAGTTTTATCTTGTTCTCTGGTCAGAAACACCCTTAAACGGCTGCCCATATCTCTGTTACCTTCGTAGACACATTATACGTATTTACTTATCTTTACACAGTTTGGTTTTTTCACCTCGTTCTACTTAAATAACGCAAAAAAGTATTAATCTGTAATACAACTAAGCTTAAATAAATTAATGGAAAGCTTCATCTATCCAATAGGTTGAGAATAGTTTATGCCTAATGACATAAATTCATTCGTGTTAATTTCATTTGGGTATATTCAAAGGCTTGAGGGGAGACAAAATACCCTGAAATAGATATATGGCAAGTAGTTTAGCAATTTATGGTAAAAGAAAAAGAGCATTAATTCGCATTCAAAACGTAGTTTAATGCTGCCTGGCGACTTTTACCTAATTCAGTCATCAGCAATTTAACCCTCGCATCTACCTCTTCAATAGAGACTTCACCTTTTTGGTAAGCAACTTCTAACTCATTTAACTTGCACCAGTATTCTTTGGTATCTTCCACAAGGTTAGGAAACATAATTGAAGATATATTTAACAATATTAACTTTCATTACGATTATATCTTGCCAGCTAAAGCAGATGGTTCTGTCGATTTGGTGATATTTTTCCGAAGATCAAGGGTTGAGCTATATAAGTTGAGCTATATAAATAGACGCAACAAGCGTAGAGGATATTATTGTTTCCCAAGGTTTCCGTCTGCTGTAGGCTAGGGCAGAGTTAGGATTAATCTTGATGGCTTGGTTATAATCGGTGATTGCCCTTTGTTTGTCTCTCAATTCAGAGCGGGCAATACCCCGGTTGTAATAGGTATTGGCAAAGTTAGGATTAATCTTGATGGCTTGGTTGAAATCAACGATCGCCCCTTGCAAGTCTCTCAATTCAGAGCGGGCATTTCCCCGGTTATTGTAGGCGTTCGCGTATCCGCCCACCGGGAGCAATGCGATCGCCAAAAGTCTAAGCTTCTCTTCGAGACGCTTCGCGAACGCTTCTCGCCGCCCCCGCCTCATCCCTGCCTAAGTAACAATCGCGCCTCCACAGCTTACGATTGCTCCTTGGGGTAATGGTGCATTTATGTTTGCTTGACCAAATTTTGATAACCATTGGTTAACACGCATTCAGCCAAGGGTGTTGTATTGAGCTTGGTTTATTGCGCCTAACCCTTGTAGAAGAGTGAAAGTTTAAAAGTTTTTCGCTCTTTTTGCGTAAAGTGCAAAACTTGAACTGAAGAGTATTACATAGCGAACGAATTATATGTAAAGCGGGGGGCAACAGTTTAAAACTCCCATATTTATTTTTTTGCAAGCGCTGCTCTGGACTCCTTGCTCCAGGGCAGTTTTTTATTGTACAGGTGGTCTTTTTTGAGTCAAGCACCCGTTGACAGCAATTGAATTAGGAGGGTAATACCTTGTTTACTCGTAGAAGCAGGAATGTTGCGCGGAGAGTCCGTAAAAGCAGAGACTCTAGGTGTAGCAAGCATAAGCCTTGATCACCAGTAAAACTTTTAGTACAGGGATTTAAGCAATGGCAAAGATTCAGCAGACTTGGCAACGTAGGCTGCACTTTTATCCTTAAAGGTTGTTTGAAAAGGGTCGGCTTGAGCCTCAAGTGCGACTCAGAGGCGCGATCTCAAATCCCAAAATTCCGATTCTCTCGTGGCAGTTTCTCGGTAGCCAGGGTAGTTAAACACACATTTGAAGATTTTTCAAATATCCTCCAATGCACAAACTAATTTATTAAAAATGGTGTACTTATGAGCAACAATCAATTATCCAACAGATATAACGACAATAGACTGTACCTTACGGGGGGACAAAAAGGGCTAGGATGCCGATAGGATAAGCCTCATAGCTCTTTCCCCTTGTTGATAATACTTACGCTTATTAGGAGCTAGTGTCATTAACTTAGCTACTAATTCATAAGAATTTTCCATAAAATCAACCCAGTTAGACCCATATAATCCAATATAAAAACTGCTATGACGGCGAATTGTCCGCCCAGATTCTTTAATTCTACCGACATATTTTTGAACACCCATACGTTTAATTTTTTGACCAGATATAGTTGCAGAGGTATAAGCAAGTGAGATTAATAATATTAATGAAATTAGCCGTTGTCCTGATACATTAGTATCTTCTAAGTTGTAACCACCACTCTTAAAATCTCTAAACATTTCTTCAATATCAAACCGTTTTTTATAAGCTTTAATACTCGACTCTAGAAGTATCAAAATGGCGTTGTTGCATGAATAGAGAAAAATGGTAAATTTTACTTATTCCTTCCTACCTCTACTAATCCCCTCCTAGTTTCTTAGTTGGACTATGAAGACGAAAGCCAAAACTAACTACAGAGTCCGTAACTGGCAGGAATATGATGCGGCGCTCAAGCAGCGAGGGAGCCTGACTTTCTGGGTGAGTGAAGAAGTAATCGAACAGTGGCGCAACGAAAAGAAAACAGGACGGAAAGGAGCCTCCAACTATTACAGTGACGTGGCGATCGCTACGATGGGAACTGTACAATCGGTATTTAACTTAGCAGGGCGGCAGACGGAAGGATTTCTAGAATCACTGTTTATCTTGATGGGAATTGAGTTGAAGGTACCAGATCACTCCACCCTATGCCGTCGTTTGAGCAATTTATCGGTGGAACTGCCCGTAATCCCAAAGGATGACGCAATCCATGTTGTAGTGGATTCAACTGGGGTAAAAGTGTATGGTGAAGGAGAATGGAAAGTTCGCACACATGGGGTAGGTAAACGACGGACGTGGCGGAAGTTGCATCTGGGAGTTGATCAAGGAAGCGGAGAGATTTTGGCTGCGGTGGTGACTACTAATGATGTAGCTGATTGCGAGGTACTACCCGACTTGTTGGAGCAGATTGACTCCAATATTGAACAAGTATCTGGTGATGGCGGTTATGACACAAACAAAAGTTACGACACAATCACTCAACGCCAAGCCAAAGCAGTGATTCCACCTCGCAGTAACGCTCAGATTCAACAGCCTCATAACTCTGAACTGCCTCCACATCAAAGAGATGAAAATTTGCGTCGGATACATCAAATTGGTCGCCAGCAATGGAAGCAAGAAAGTAGATATCATCGACGTTCTTTGTCTGAAACAGCTATGTTTCGACTAAAAATTATTTTTGGGGGTAAGCTAAGACGACGCTTTTTTGACAATCAAGCTGTTGAGTTATTTCTGCAATGTGCTGCACTTAATCGCATGATTCAGTTAGGCAAGCCAGATAGCTACAAAGTGGAAAAATAATTACTAACTCTGCTAAGAGTTGGTGTGCCTTTTTTCTGTTTCATGCAACAAAGCCTTTCGGATATGTCATGATATAGATTCCTTGAATGTAAGGACAAAGGGCAATCGCGCTAAGTTTTTCCAGGACTAGTGATTGCCCTCTGCTTTTTATATTTTACCAACTAATAGTGGGTAATACAACAGATGGTAAGATAAGAGTTGGTTATGTGATAAACATTTACAATAAATACTATTAATAGATAGACTTCTGAGAGTGGGTTAGTCTATTTATATGAATTCAAATTATGGCTGTGGAAGTAAGACTTAAAGAAATTAGAAACGCCAGAGGGTTTTCCCAAAACGAACTAGCAAGACGACTGGAGATGTCATTGACTAATGTTCAAAAAATTGAATATGGACAAGCTAAGTCAATACCTTTAGATACGCTGGATAAGTTGTGCAAAATTTTACAATGCGAAGTTGGTGAGTTACTAGTTCGTGTACCGGACGATGATGAGGAAAACTCACAACTACCCATAAGTACAATTACTCCAGCCACGGAGCAAAATAGTCCTGTAGATGAGTCTAAATCTCAAAGCAACAAGAAAGCAAGAAAATCTGTCGGTAGTATATTGTTGCCATTTGAAAAAAGGTCAGCATGAAAACTAAATAGAAATTTATTTAAAAAATAATTGTCAATCCATTAACTACTGTACAGTTCATTGACTAGGACAAAGTAACTGCTGGTTCAACAGAGGTGATGTTAGCTAATACAGTTACATAATGGCAGAACTCAATTCCTGCTTAAACACTGGCAAATTAAAGGTGGAATGATGAACAAACCACCTCGTAAACGCAAAAAAGCCACCTCTGGCGCATCTTGGGGGGCTACAAAAAGGGCTAGGATGCAGATAAAATAAGCCTCATAGCTCTCTCCCCTTGTTGATAATACTTCCGCTTATTAGGAGCTAGTGTCATTAACTCAGCCACCAATTCATAAGAGTTTTCCATGAAATTGACCCAGTTAGATCCATATAATCCAATATAAAAACTACTATGTCGTCGAACAATCCGCCCAGATTCTTTAATTCGGCCGACATATTTTTGAACACCCATACGTTTAATTTTTTGACCAGATATAGTTGCAGATGTATAGGCAAGTGAGATTAATAGTATTAAGGAAATTAACCGTTTTCCTGATGCATTAGTATCTTCTAAGTTATAACCACCGCTTTTAAAATCTCTAAACATCTCTCGGAGGCGGAGTGTCTCCGACTCCGCTCAATATCAAACCGTTGTTTATAAGCTTTAATAGTAGATTCTAAAGTATCAAAATTAGTGAGAATAAACCAGCCCTCCTCAGGCGCAACTCCAAAACGTTTCTGCTTCCATTTACCCGCAAGATTAAAGCTAATAAACCCTGTAGTTTTTGTATATTTAATGCCTTGATAAAAGAACGAGACTCCAGGTGATAAACCGGAATTTTTTAATTGGAGCCAAATTTCTGGTTCTATTTCTATAAAAGCATCTTTTTTTATACGTAAACAAAAGTACACTTTCTGCTCTGTAAGCCAGTTAGCCAATTTCAATGAACAGAATTCGCGGTCTCCTAACACAACGGTTTTATAATCTTTAAAAAGGGGCAGTGCTTTATTAAAAACAACTTTTTGTTCATCAAAATTACTTGAGCCTAATTTATTTAATAACTCAAAGTATATTGGAATAGCCCTTTTATCCCAAACCACACTAATCATTAACAGATTAATACACCCCCAATTAGTCCTGTCAATCACTACATAAATAACTTCATTTAAGGGAAAATATATCTCTAACCAGCTTTTAATAATTGGGAACCAAATTTCTTCAATAGTTATGTAATTTAATGACAAAAATCTTTGAACTCTCTTTCTTCTACTTTCAAAAAATATGGGAATAGGTAAAGCAGTAGCTAGTGCTTCAATGCTAACAGTTTTAATAGATTGTAATAAATTTATCAGGATTTTTAGTAATAAATATTCTGCACGTCCCAATTCTCGCTTAAGGTTTGTTTCGTAGAATTCTGGTAACATTATCATTAAATAGAGCTTGTTGAGAATGAATACTCTTTTTCTTTTACCACAAATTGCTACACTCTCTATTGTATGGGCATTCTAGACCATTTTGTCTCCCCTCAAGCTGGCGCATCTGCCGATTCAGTTTCAGCAGCTAACTCTACAAATGAGGATATTCCTCAGCAAGAAGACCCAGGTTCAGCAACAATTACGGTTACTGCTGTCGAAGTTCCAGAGTTAACCGAGCAGGAAATTAGCGATCGCTTACTCCTGGAGAGGAAAGTGGAGCGGGCGTTTTTTGAAGCGGGGAAGGCTTTGATGGAACTCCGCGATCGCAGATTATACAGCACTTACGGCAGCTATGAGGTACATCCCCAAATCTGAAAGCTTTGAAAGGAGAGGGCAAGGAGAAAAACTGTATTGCATAATAGCCGGAAGCGCTGTATCGTTCCACGCACAAAACCTTTGAGGAGTATTGCCGTTCACGGTTTGGTTATACACGAATGGCAGCAACCTATAAAATTGCTGCCGCGACAGTTATGGAGAATTTGTCAACCATTGGTTTACAGAATGCGGAAATAACCACAGATGGTTTACAGTCTCCAAAAATGTCAACCATTGGTTTACAAAATGTCGAAATGTCAACCATTGGTTTACAAATACTGCCGACCAACGAACGTCAAGTACGCCCCTTGGTTGCCCTAGAGCCAGAAGTCCAGCGCACTGCATGGCAGCAGGCAGTGCAAGTTGCTGGCGGTAAAGTGCCAACTGGTAGAATCGTCAAAGATGTTGTACAGCGCATCATGGAACGAACCCAAGTACCCAATACCTACCAAATTGGCGAGGTGTGCCAAATACTAGCAAAGGACAACCCCGAACTGAGAGGCAAAGGTGGCTGTTGGGCAATTGTCAGCGCAGTGAATGACTTTAGTTGCACCGTGAGAATGTGGGATGGCGAGTACGCCGTTGGGTTGCAGCACCTGAAATCATTCAACTACCTGCCTGCCGAATGTGAGCAGATGCAGTTGGTGTGCGATCGCATCAGTAGGCTACGGGAAAACGAGAACTTGGAAGAGGCAGCCCATACTGTGCTGAAGCACTTGGGGGAGTTGAAGCGACCGTATTTGACAGCGTTTGAGGAAGAGCTTTTGAGCTTTATAGAGGGAAAATATTCATTGCAGGAATGACTAGCGCCCGCACAGGATTGCACCAAACAATTTACCAGATGCGGTATGGCTTGGCTAGTGAGCAACTGTTAGTACGACAGATTGCAGTACTGGCGAATGTGCTAATCATGATGTAGGGCTACAAGCTGAGGGCGGGGTAAGTTTACTTGCGCTTGCGTCCCTATAAGAATTTGATTTGAGAGATGTGAATGGAGGGATACGTTGGCTAATGGTAGCAGACAGGGGAGCGATCACCTAAGCCAGAATCACAAAACTTGGTTAAAATCTACATTTCGCACTTCATCGTGTAATATACAAAGATATCCAACATCTGGCTAATAGTTCTTAAATAAGAATCAAAAATCAACAATATTCAATGGTATTAATACTTAAGTATTGAGCATTCTTAAGGAATTTTCTTGAATCTCGATGTATGACATAGCTATTAAAGTAAATTCTTTGTTAAGTACCAATGCTTGCATTATTTGTCTAAATTGTCTGATGTCTAGTGATAACGCAGATTGAAGCGTCAATCTACTTGTACCCATCTAGAGGAGTTGCCAATGTTCTACCGTCTCAAATTTTTCACCATTGTAACTCTAGTGTTTTCATTGACATACACCGTCGGTGCTGCTCAATCAAGGACAGGGGAAATTGTGCAAGTATCTCCGAAAGCAGAGACGCAAACCACGCAACCTGGCACAGAAGGGCTGGTGCATCTGTTGCAATTAGGCGAACGCCAGTTAAATAAAAATCAGTTTCAAGAAGCTTTAGGGACATTTCAAGCGGTTTTAACTGTTGTCAGACTTATAAAAGAACGCCAACTCGAAGCGAGAACTCTCCACAATATTGGGATAGTATACCGTGAAATGAAAAACTACCCTCAAGCTTTAGAGTTTTATCAACAAGCTTTAGCTGTTCGCATAGATGTCGGCAATCGCCGTGGGCAAGGCATAACTCTTAATGATATTGGCTTAGTCTACTATAACCAAAAACAATATACTAAAGCACTGGAGTTTTATCAGCAAGCTTTAGCTATTCATAAAGAAGTTGCTAACAAGGCAGACGAGGGAACAACCCTTGATAATATTGGCTTAGTCTACTATAACCAAAAACAATATACTAAAGTACTGGAGTTTTATCAGCAAGCTTTAGCTATTCATAAAGAAGTTGCTAACAAGGCAGACGAGGGAAAAACACTCCACAATATTGGGGTAGTATACCGTGAAATGAAAAACTACCCTCAAGCTTTAGAGTTTTATCAACAAGCTTTAGCTGTTCGCATAGATGTCGGCAATCGCCGTGGGCAAGGTATAACTCTTAATGATATTGGCTTAGTATACTATAACCAAAAACAATATACTAAAGCATTGGAGTTTTATCAGCAAGCTTTAGCTATTCATAAAGAAGTTATCAACAAGGTAGACGAGGGGACAACCCTTGATAATATTGGCTTAGTTTACAATAAACAAAAGGATTATCCTAAAGCCTTAAATTATTATCAGCAAGCTTTAGCTAATCGCCAGGAACTTAAGAATAAGGTAGGGCAAGCAAATATTCTCAAGCATATTGTTGAAGTTTATCAAAACCAGTATCAGTATCCTAATGCCCTAAAAGTCTTGAACCAAATATTAGCTATTCGTCAAGAAAATGGCGATAAGAAGGGGCAAATCTCTGTTTTACTTGATATGGGAAATATTTATAAAGATACAGGAAAATATGCAAAAGCTTTACGATATTTTGAGCAAACTTTAGCTATTGCAAAAACTATAGAAAATAAAGAAGAAAGAATTAAGTATGAGTTTGTGGCTCGTGGCTTTATGGCGGTATTAAAGCCATATCTAGGTCAAGTTATGCAATTTTCTGATTTTGTTCCTGAGCCAGTATCACCAGTAAATAAAGATGAAATTGATAATTTCTCTCAAACTTCTGATTTCAATCAGCAGGTGGATGTAATTGCTAAAGAAGTGGGAGCGAATGGGAAAGATATTAAAGGATTAGTAGACTATTCAAACGAACGCATAGCTTCTTATCAGAAAGATTTAGATAATGCTGCCAAACAAGGTAAAATTCCAGAGACATATATACTTTATAATAGTGGTAAATTTTATAATGCAATAGGGCAATATAACAGAGCGCAAAACTTTTACCAGCAAGCTTTAGCCGCTAGCAAACGTAGTGATGAGAAGGAGCAAGGTGAAATACTTAACTATATTGGAGTAACTTATTATAATCAAGGAGAATATATCAAAGCCCTGGATTTTTTTCAACAATCAGTCATGAATTTGCAATCAACTGTAGATATTGCAGCACAAGGATTTGCTCTTAATAACATGGGAGCAACTTACAGCGCTTTGGGACAAGATGCCAATGCCGAAAAAAAATTATTTAATGCTATTAATATTTTTGAATCTCTACGCTTAGGATTAACTGATGATCAAAAAATATCAATTTTTGATGCACAAATTCGTACCTACCGCAACCTCCAAGAAGTTCTAATTGCTCAGAATAAAAGCAAAGAAGCGTTAGAAATTTCTGAACGGGGGCGTTCTAGGGCATTTGTGGAGTTATTGACTTCACGCTTGTCTGGCAAAAATATAAGTCAGATCGTAGAAAAACCTACACTATCACTGCTGCAAGAAATTGCCAAACAACAAAATGCCACTCTCGTTGAATATTCTATTATTGGTGATGGCTTCAAGATTCAGAATAAACAAGAAACTCATAAATCAGAACTCTACATTTGGGTAATCAAGCCCACTGGTGAAGTTACTTTCCGCAAAGCTGACTTCAAACCCCTATTGCAACAACAAAATATTTCTCTAAGAGATAAAGTTGCTCAAACCCGTCAGTCGATTGTTCAAGGTGTGAATGTTACTAATCGTAGTCATAAGATCACTCTCACACCAGGAGATCGCGTTAAGTTTAATGACGATGATCCAGACTGGGAAGCTTGGCAAGTAGTATCAGTTGATATTAAAAACGGCAAAATCACTATCCGCTTGCCCTCTTGGGAAGCAGAGAAACCAGCAATAGAACGTCCAATAGCTGATGTAGCGAAAAAAATTGGTATAAATAGTTCTGGTGCAAACGCCAAAAACTTACAGTTACAGGAACTTTACCAGCTACTTATCCAACCAATTGCAGACATACTGCCAAAAGAGGAAACAGCCCGCCTCATCTTCATTCCGCAAGATGCTTTATTTTTAGTTCCTTTCCCAGCATTACAAGACCCATCAGGGCAATACTTAATTGATAAACATACTATCCTTACCGCCCCTTCCATTCAAGTATTAGTATCTACTCATAAACTGCGGCAGAAAGTTCCAGGTTCAGCCAAAGATATTTTGGTAGTTGGCAATCCCACAATGCCCAAGATTTCAAAAAACCCTGGAGAATCACCTAAGCAGTTAAGTGCGCTTCCTGGTTCAGAAAAAGAAGCTCTTGCAATTGCTTCCTTCTGGAAAACTCAAGCTTTGATTGGTAATCAAGCTACTAAAAATGCAGTGTTGCAAAAACTACCACTAGCTAAAATCATTCATTTGGCAACTCATGGTTTATTGGATGATATCCGAGGATTGGGAAGCTCTATCGTCTTTGCTCCCGAAGGACAAGATAACGGTTTATTAACAGCAGAAGATATCCTAAACTTATACACAGCACCCCAAGGTTCTACCTTAAGTGCTGAATTAGTTGTCTTAAGCGCTTGTGATACGGGACAGGGTAGGCTAACAGGTGATGGGGTAATTGGGTTATCTCGTTCCATAATTGCCGCAGGGGTTCCCAGTGTGATAGTTTCTCTGTGGTCGATACCCGATGCACCCACTGCTGAGTTAATGACCGAATTTTATGAAAATTTCCGCAAAAATCCTGATAAAGCCGATGCTTTGCGCCAAGCGATGCTGACGACGAAGAAAAAACATCCCAATCCTGCTGAATGGGCAGCTTTTACTCTGATTGGGGAATCAAAGTAACCCAATTTTAACCTCAATATAAAATGAAGAAATTGTATAGAGGCTAGGGATAATCTACTAATCGGTTAATACTGGTGATAAGTGCTTTATTTGTCGCTTATATGCACTCAAAAAACTTTGTTCTTGGTATTGTCTCTTTTGTGGTTGCTCTTTCAACTGCTTTTTCGTTTAATTTATCTGCACTATTTTTTACGTTACAGGTGTCAGCGCAAACCTTAGATGAACGTAAAGCGGAAGCAGATAGACTTAATCAACAGGGTCTTAAGCAGGTTGATGCAAGTCAATTTGAAGCTGCCTTGCAATCATTCCAACAGGCACTGACTTTGTATAGATCAATCAAAAATGACCAAGGTGAGGGTTGGGCATTAGGAAATCTGGGATGGGCATATTTAAATCAGGGCGACTACTTTAAAGCAATTGATTACTCTGGGCAGTGGTTAGTAATTGCACGAGCAATCAAAGACCGTACCAGCGAAGGCAAGGCATTGGGAAATCTGGGATGGGCATATTTAAATCAGGGCGACTACTCTAAAGCAATTGATTATTCTGGGCAGTGGTTGGTGTTTGCGCGAGAAACAAAAAAGCCTAATTTAGAAGCAAGGGCGCTACTGAATCTTGGAGCAGCTAATGCTGGACAAGGAAATACAGCTAAGGCGATTGATTATTATCAGCAGAGTTTAGTAATTACACAGGGTGCAAGTTACACCAATTCAAGAGAAAATCAAAATCGTGAGGTAGAGTTAAAAGCTTTATCGGGTCTGGCAAATGTTTATGTTTTGATTAAACATTATCTTAAGGCTATTGAGTCATTGGAGAAGAATTTAGTTATTGTTCGGCACATTAAAGATAAACGAGCAGAATCTCAAGTCTTAGCTAGTCTAGGAGAGGTTTACATTGTTGCGGGGAATAACAGCAAGGCTCAAGCGTCTTTTCAGCAAGCATTAGCGATCGCACGAGAAAATAAGGATTTTCAACTAGAAACAGCACTATTGCAAGCAATATCATTTGCTCAAAGCCCAAATAATTCCCGAAAACCGGAAGCAGATAGAATCTTTGCTCAAGGTATTCAACAATTTAAAATCAGCCAATTCAAAGCAGCATCAGAGTCATGGGAACAAGCACTATTAATCTATCGAGAAATAAAAGACTCTATAGACGAGGTAAATACACTGATTAATCTCGGTATTACCTACGATAACTTGGGAGACTTTCCAAAAGCGATTAAATACCATCAGCAGTCCTTGGCGATTGCACGAGAAATTAAATACCGTAAAGGCGAAGCACAATCACTCTCAAATCTCGGTACTGTCTACCTTAACCAGGGAGATTACCCAAAAGCGATTTATTACCTAGAACCATCCTTAGCGATTGCACGAGAAATTAAATACCGTGAGGGTGAGGCTGATGCGCTGAGAAATATCGGTGTTGTCTATGTAAGCATGGGAGACTTTCCAGAAGCGATTAAATACCATCAGCAGTCCTTGGCGATTGCGCGAGAAATTAAATATCGTCAAGGCGAAGCACAATCACTGTCAAATTTGGGTACTGTCTACCTTAACCAGGGAGATTACCTAAAAGCGATTGAGTTTCAACAACATAGTTTGGCGATCGTGGTGCGAGAAATTAAAGACCGTTTAAGCGAAGGGAAAATACTAGGAAATCTCGGTAATATCTATTTTTTTCTGGGAGAGTATCAGAAAGCAGTTTACTATCATGAAGAGTCATTAAAGATCGCACAAGAAATCAAAAACCGTAAAGCAGAGGGTCAGTCACTGCTAAATCTTGGTGCTGCCAACCTTTATCTGGGATATGACCAGAAAGCGATTCATTTTATTGGGCAGTCCTTAGCGATTGCACAAGAAATTGAAGATCGCCACAGCGAGGGAAACGCCCTTTCAAATCTTGGTGATATCTATTCTAAATTAGGAGATTATTCAAAAGCGATTGATTACGACCAGCAGCATTTGATTGTCGCACGAAAAATTAAAGATCGTAAGGGCGAGAGTATTGCGCTGGGAAATATTGGTCTTATTTATTCTTACCAGGGAAATTATGCAAAAGCGATTGATTATTCTCAACAGTCCTTGGCGATCGCACGAGAAATTAACGACCCTCAAAGCAAAGGGAACTTGCTGAGTAATTTAGGATTTTTTTTATACAAACAAGGAAATCTCAAGTTGGCAGAGAGTATCCTATTTGAGGGGATGAAAGTAAGGGAATCTCTACGACAAAAAAAATTACATGACAACGAAAAAGTATCGATTTTTGATACGCAACGTAATACCTACAGGGTTTTACAACAAGTTTTGATAGCCCAAAATAAAAATGATGCAGCTCTAGAAGTAGCCGAACAAGGAAGAGCGCGTGCTTTTGTTGAGTTACTTGCTTCTCGAATCTCCTTTAACCCTAAAGAGCAATCACCTGCTTCACCGAATATTGAAGAGATTAAACAAATAGCTAAAACGCAAAATGCTACCCTCATTCAATATTCAATTACTTATGATGACTTTAAAGTTGCAGGGAAAGTAGAATTCCAAGAATCAGAACTATACATTTGGGTAATCAAGCCAACAGGTAAACTTACACTTCGCAAAGTTGACCTTAAACCCTTGTGGCAGCAACAAAATATCTCTCTTCGAGATCAAGTAGTCCAAACTCGTCAATCAATTGTTAAAGGAGTGAATGTTGCTATTCGTGGTAATAATATCACCTTTACACCAGGCGATCGCGTTAAACTCAATGACGATGATCCAGCCTGGGAAGCTTGGCAAGTAGTATCAGTTGATATTAAAAACGGCAAAATCACTATCCGCTTGCCCTCTTGGGAGGCAGAGAACCCAGCGATAGAACGTCCAATAACAGATGTTGTAGAAAAGGTGACAAACAGCTCTAGCGTAAACGCCAAAAACACTCAATTACAGGAACTTTACCAGCTACTCATCCAACCAATTGCAGACTTACTGCCAAAAGAAGAAGCTGCTCGTGTTATCTTCATTCCCCAAGATGTGCTATTTCTCGTCCCATTCCCAGCGTTACAAGATCCATCAGGGCAATACTTAATTGATAAACATACCATCCTTACCGCTCCTTCGATTCAAGTATTAGATTCTACTTACAAACTCCGGCAAAAAGTTCCAGGTTCAGCCAAAGATATTTTGATAGTTGGTAATCCTACAATGCCCAAGATTTCTAAAATACCTGGTGAACCACCTAAGCAGTTAGATGCACTTCCTGGTTCAGAAAAAGAAGCTCTTGCAATTGCTTCATTTTGGAAGAGCAAAGCTTTGATTGGCAATCAAGCGACGGAAGAAGTGGTGTTATCAAAGCTACTCAATGCCCGAATTATTCATCTAGCAACTCATGGCTGGTTTGATGAATTTGGGGGATTGGGAAGTGGCATAGCTCTTGCTCCCTCAGCCAAGGGTGACGGTTTACTCAAAGCAGAAGACATTTTCAATTTGTACGCACCCCCACAAGGGTCGCCTTTGCGTGCTGAATTAGTCGTTCTGAGTGCTTGTGATACTGGGCAAGGTCGGTTAACAGGTGATGGGGTAATAGGGTTATCCCGTTCCATAATTGCTGCTGGAGTTCCTAGTGTAATAGTTTCCCTATGGTCGATACCCGATGCACCCACTGCTGAGTTAATGACAGAATTTTATGAAAATTTCCGCAAAAATCCTGACAAAGCTACTGCTTTGCGCCAAGCGATGCTGACGACGAAGAAAAAACATCCCAATCCTGCTGATTGGGCAGCTTTTACTTTGATTGGAGAGTCTGAATAACTCAAGTTTGCTTACCAATAAATAGTTAAGGAGTGTGAAATGTCAGAAGGAAATTCTATTCGGTTAGCAGAATTAGTTTCGTCCTAAAATTAAATTTTCAGATATTTTACTGAGGCTAAAACCGCAATTATACAGGGACGAAGAGTAGTAAAAACAAAGTTAAATTTATAGACCTTGACTAGATGTTCAGATGTCAAGATAAAAATTTTACCCAGGTCACACCATGCTTGCCCGAAAAATCCTCTTAACTTTACCTTTTGCGATTCTAGTTACCGCTTCGACACCTCTCGTGTTTCCAGCGCTATTTAATGTATCGTGGGTATTGGCGCAAACTGCAAATGAGCGGAAAGCAGAAGCAACTCGACTAAATCAGCAAGGTATTAGGCAGTTACAAACCAGTCAATTTGAGGCGGCATTACAGTCTTTTCAACAGGCTCTCTTGATTTACCGGGAAATTAAAGACCTCCCTTGGCAGGGTCAGGCTCTGGGCAATCTGGGAGGAACTTACCTTTCCTTGGGGAACTACCCTAAAGCCATTGAGTACGCACAGCAGACTTTGGTGATTGCACGTGCCATCAAAGATCGCCAAACTGAGGGCAAGGCTCTGGGCATTTTGGGGCTTGCTTACCAAAATATCGGGGACTACCCCAAAGCCATTGAGTACCACCAGCAGTGGTTGGAGATAGCACGCGCTATCAAAGATCGCCAAAGTGAGGGCATGGCTTTGGGTAATCTGGGAGAAGATTACAAATCCCTGGGAAACTATACCAAAGCCATTGAGTACTCTAAACAGTGGTTGGCGATTGCAAAGGAAATCAAAGATCGTCAAAGTGAGGGCAAGGCTCTGAGCAATTTGGGAAATACTTCCCTTTACCAGGGAGAGTATGCCAAAGCTATTGAGTACTACCAGCAGCATTTGGTGATCGCAAAGGAAATCAAAGACCACCAAAGTGAGGGAGATGCACTGGGGAATCTGGGAGTTGCTTACCTTTCCTTGGGGGAGTATGCCAAAGCCATTGAATCCCACCAGCAGCATTTGGTTATCGCACGCTCAATTAAAGACCGCCAAGGCGAGGGCAAGGCACTGGGGAATTTGGGAGTTGCTTACCTTTCCTTGGGGGAGTATGCCAAAGCCATTGAGTCCCACCAACAGAATTTGGCGATCGCAAAGGAAATCAAAGACCGCCAAGGCGAGGGATCGGCGCTTAATAATTTAGGACTTGCTTTCCTAAAATCTGGTAATCTTGCCTTGGCAGAGAAAACCCTAATTAAGGGACTTCAGGTTTGGGAATCTCAACGGCAACGATTAGGCGGTAATGATGCCAATAAAGTGTCAATCTTTGAGGGGCAATCTCGCACTTACCGCACTTTACAACAAGTCTTGATAGCTCAAAACAAAAATAATGCAGCCCTAGAAATTGCCGAACGCGGACGGGCGCGTGCTTTTGTAGAGTTACTTGCTTCTAAATTATCTCCTAACCTCCAACAACAATCACCCACTTCTTCAACAATTGAAGAAATTAAACAAATCGCTAAAGTACAAAACGCCACTATTGTTGAATATTCAATTATTTACGATGAATTCAAAGTTCAAGGTAAACCACAAGCCAACGAATCAGAATTCTATATTTGGGTCATAAAACCCACAGGCGAAGCCAAATTTCACTCAGTTGACCTCAAACCCCTGTTGCAGCGACAAAATATCTCCCTAACAGATAAAGTAGTCCAGGCTCGTGAGTCGATTGTTAAAGGTGTGAATGTTGCTAGGCGTGGTAATAAGATCACTCTCACCCCAGGTGATCGCGTTAAACTCAATGACGATGATCCAGATTGGGAAGCTTGGCAAGTAGTATCAATCGATGTTAAAAACGGCAAAATCACTATCCGCTTGCCCTCTTGGGAGCCAGAAAAAGCACCTATAGAACGCCCAATTACTGATGTTGTAGAAAAGGTTACGAATAGCGCCAGCGCCAACACGAAAAACCCCCAATTACAGGAGCTTCATCAGCTACTCATCCAACCAATTGCAGACTTACTACCAAAAAAAGAAACAGCCCGCATCATCTTCATTCCCCAAAATTCTCTATTTCTCGTTCCCTTCCCAGCATTGCAAGACCCATCAGGGAAATACTTAATCGATAAACATACAATCCTCACCGCTCCTTCCATTCAAGTATTAGATTCTACTCATAAACTCCGACAACGACAAAAAGTAGCAGGTTCAGCTAAAGATGTTGTGGTAGTCGGTAATCCAACTATGCCAAAGGTTTCTTTAAAAGCAGGAGAACCACCTAAGCAATTAAATCCGCTTCCTGGCTCAGAAAAAGAAGCCCTAGCTATTGCTTCCTTCTGGAAAACTCAAGCCTTGATCGGCAATCAAGCTACTAAAAATGCTGTGTTACAAAAACTACGTAAAGCCAAAATTATTCATCTTGCAACTCATGGCTTATTGGATAATATTCAGGGATTGGGAAGTTCTATCGTTTTTGCTCCCGAAGGTCAGGATAACGGTTTATTAACAGCAGAAGAGATTCTAAATTTGTATGCACCGCCGCAAGGTTCTACTTTAAGTGCGGAATTAGTCGTTTTGAGTGCTTGCGATACAGGACAGGGAAAGCTGACAGGTGATGGAGTAATAGGGTTATCCCGTTCTATTATCGCCGCAGGTGTTCCCAGTGTCATAGTTTCCCTGTGGTCGATACCCGATGCACCCACTGCTGAGTTAATGACAGGATTTTATCAAAATCTCGAACATCAACCAGATAAAGCTACTGCATTACGCCAAGCAATGCTGACGACGAAGAAAAAATATCCCAATCCTTCTCAATGGGCGGCTTTTACTCTGATTGGAGAGTCTGAGTAACTCAAGTTTAGTTACCAATAAATAGCTAAGGAGTGTGAAATGTCAGAAGAAAATTCTATAGGATTAGCAGAATTGATTAAGCAGATAAAGCAAGAATTGCTTTCAACAGAGGCAGAAGGAGCCTGATTTTCCAGTTCAAGACTCTCAATTTTCTGATCTTTTTCTTCTGGACTCATAACTGAACATTACCATTATTCTTCCTTGCTTGGAATAATCCCGACCATCCTACCTGGGGAGTTACGATTTTTTACATAAGCTCCGAAATGTGGGAGAGATATATAAGTGTTTAATCTGGCATATACGAGGGGAGACTGTGTATGAATTTTTATCTGCGCTGCTTAAGCGCGTTTACTGCAACTATATTGCTGTCGCAGAGTTTTCCGTTAGAAATGACTGGGAATACCTGGGGAAGTGGTGCGGTTGTAGCACAGACAACAGGTGATCGCAAAGAAGAGGCAGAACGATTATATCAATTAGGTGTTAAACAATTAAATCAAAGTCTTTTCTTAGAAGCTTTAATATCATTTGAGCAAGCTTTAGTAATATCGATACAAACGCAAGAACCTTTACTAGAGGGCAGGATACTAAATAATATTGGCAGAGTTTATTTCAGATTAGGAGAATATCTAAAAGCATTAGATTATTATCAACAATCGTTGAAGGTACGTCAAAAAATTGATGATAAGGGAGGGGTTGGTGCAACACTCGATAACATTGGTTTATTGTTCAACGAAATTGGGGATTATAGAAAAGCTTATGAGTATTATAAAGAAGCTTTAATTGTTACCAAAAAAGCGGATGATAAAGTAGGAGAAAGTATTATACTTAGCAATATTGGTTTACTATACATCAATCTGGGGCAATTCTCAAAAGCCTTAGAGAGTTTTCGAGAAGCTTTAATCATTGCCAAACAAATTGACGACAGATATGGAGAAGCAACAATACTCAATAATGTAGGAATAGTATATGATAAACTTAAACAATCTACAGCAGCTTTAGACAATTATCAACAAGCTTTAGCTATTCGTAGAAAAATTATTGATAAGCAAGGAGTAGGTGTAACACTCCAAAATATTGGAGCGCTTTACTACAACTTAGAACAGATTCCTAAAGCCTTAGAAAGTTATCAGCAAGCTTTAGCTATCTTGAAAGAAATTGGTAGTAAGCAAGGAGAAACTAGAACACTCTCTAATAACCCAAGTTGCGGGTAATAGAATACAAAAGAGGAGATGGAAAGTGTAGGCACAGTAAATAAGGGTTGTACGAACTCCAACCACTATAAAAATGCCATTAGGAATGTTCAGTGTAGTTTAATAGAGAGTAACATTTGCAACTTAGTCAATAAAAGCTTGTTGCAGAGTGTAAGCAAAAATAAAAGCTTGTAACTTCAGTAAAAACCCCTCAAATGTTACGGCATGAAGCGATTTTTGGAAGAAACGAGTGATGCCGCTAAACACGGTTTCAATGTAATGACGAATAGACTGTTTAATGTATTGATTCCACGGTGCATCTTGGCGTTTAGAGTTACTTTTTCGCATGACCTGCATCGAGATTTGACTAGTTTCAATTAAGTCATCTTCCACAGTGTAATCAAGATAGGCAGAATCGGCGTAAACTTGACTCCCAGGCATTAAATTCAAGGGTAAAGCACTCAATCCCCGTATATCTGTTGCGCTAGCTGGCATGAACACAAATTCGACAGGAATACCTGTTTTGGTAGTCAATAACTGTACTCTCACTCCATAAAAATAACGTTTCTTGGATGCGATATAACCCCGATATTCTTCCGAGTGAATTAACTTCGCATTAAAGATGCGAATATTATCACATATTGGTACGGGGAACGAGTCTAAAAGATATTCCGTATCTTCACTAATTTCTTTTAGTGCTGTTCCCATTTGATGAAATAAATCGTTCATCAACATCGATACCTTGTGTAATCGCCGATTAAATCGTGATTTTTCTAACATTCCTGGTATCAAGTTATGGTCTTTCATATAGCTGCAAGCCTTGCTATGATTCCCACCAAAAAACATTGCCGCTATCATTGCCGTGGTGATAATTTCTGCATCACTCATTTCACGACGAATATCCTCATCATGTCCAATCGCCTTCAATAGGTCATCTATGACAGAATAGATAGTAACTATTTCATTTAACATATTTCCCTCCTAATTTTCTGTCTGGAGGGATTTTATTGTTTTTATACCCCTATGTCATCTTTCTTGGTATGTAACTAGCAACTTGAGTTAATATGGGGTTAGTATACGAAAGACAGGGACAGTACAATAAAGCTTTTGAAGCTTATCAACAAGCTCTAATTATTAGTAAAAGAATTGGCGATAAACTTGGCATTGCTATAACACTTAATAATATTGGAACAGCATATCTTACTCAAAATAAATACTATCAAGCTGAAGCAAATTTATTCGCCTCGATAGAAAATTGGGAAACTCTACGAAATGGATTAGTAGATAATGATAAAATTTCCATATTTGAGCAGCAAGAATACTCCTATAGATTTCTACAACAAGCTTTAACTGCTCAAAATAAAACGGATCAAGCGCTAGAAATATCTGAACGCGGTCGTGCTAGAGCTTTTGTTGAGTTAATTGCATCTCGTTTGACAACTACTAGTAACAGCAAGATGAAACCACCAACAATTGAAGAGATAAAAAAAATCGCTAAAATACAAAATGCTACCATAGTTCAATATTCAATTCCTTACTATAACTTTAAAGTTGCAGGTAAACAACAATTCAAAGAATCAGAACTATATATCTGGGTAATTAAACCCACAGGAGAAATTTCTTTTCGCCCTAGTGACCTCAAATCCGTGTGGCAGAAACAAAACATCTCCCTAAGAGATAAGATTGCCCAGGCTCGTCAGTCGATTATTAAAGGTGTGAATGTTGCTAGTCGTGGTAATAATATCACCTTTACACCAGGAGATCGCGTTAAACTCAATGACGATGACCCAGACTGGGAAGCTTGGCAAGTAATATCAGTTGATATTAAGAACGGCAAAATCACTATCCGCTTGCCCTCTTGGGAAGCAGAGAAACCAGCAATAGAACGTCCAATAGCTGATGTAGCGAAAAAAACCAGTATAAATAGTTCTGGTGCAAACGCCAAAAACTTACAGTTACAGGAACTTTACCAGCTACTTATCCAACCAATTGCAGACATACTGCCAAAAGAAGAAACAGCCCGCGTCATCTTCATCCCCCAAGACGCTTTATTTTTAGTTCCTTTCCCAGCATTGCAAGATTCATCGGGGCAATACTTAATTGATAAACATACTATCCTTACCGCCCCTTCCATTCAAGTATTAGAATCTACTCATAAACTGCGCCAAAAAGTTCCAGGTTCAGCCAAAGATATTTTGATAGTCGGTAATCCCACAATGCCCAAGGTCTCAAAAAAACCTGGAGAATTACCTCAGCAATTAGGTGCGCTTCCTGGTTCAGAAAAAGAAGCTCTTGCAATTGCTTCCTTCTGGAAAACTCAAGCTTTGATCGGCAATCAAGCTACAAAAAAAGCTGTGTTGGGAAAACTACCACTAGCTAAAATAATTCATTTGGCAACTCATGGCTTGTTGGATGATATTCAGGGATTGGGAAGTTCTATTGTCTTTGCTCCTGAAGATCAAGATAACGGTTTGTTGACAGCAGAAGAGATATTAAATTTATATACACCAACCCAAGGTTCTACCTTAAGTGCCGAATTAGTCGTATTAAGTGCTTGCGATACGGGACAGGGTAGACTAACAGGTGACGGGGTAATTGGGTTATCTCGTTCCATAATTGCTGCTGGGGTTCCCAGTGTAATAGTTTCCCTGTGGTCGATACCAGATGCACCCACTGCTGAATTAATGACAGAATTTTATGAAAATTTCCGCAAAGATCCTGACAAAGCTACTGCTTTGCGACAAGCGATGTTGACGACGAAGAAAAAACATCCCAATCCTGCTGATTGGGCAGCTTTTACTTTGATTGGAGAGTCTGAATAACTCAAGTTTGCTTACCAATAAATAGTTAAGGAGTGTAAAATGTCAGAAGAAAATTCTATTGGATTAGCAGAACTGATAGAGCAGATAAAGCAAGAGTTGCTTTCAACAGAGGCAGAAGGAGAAAAACCCATACCCTTGTTTAGTGTTGACCAAGTGAGTCTGGAATTGCAAGTGACAGCACGTAAAGAGGGGAAAGCTGGTATCAAAGTCTACGTTGTGGAATTAGGTGGTGGAGGCAGCCGTGATGATGTACAAAAAGTTACTGTCACCTTAACTCCTTTATTGAGTAAAGAAGAGCGAATTGCGCTTTATAAAACACGCTATCCCCAAAAGTGGAAGTTGCTGGAAGAAACTAGTATAGAAGGATTGTTGAAGGGCAGCAATGACGAACCCCTTGGCGACCTCTTAGGCTAAATAGCAAGGATGGCTAATGGAGCTATTAAAGGTATACCTATCTCCGATTAATGAGGCTGATTTCAAAGTCAGTGTCAATGGGTCACGAGTTGGTCAAGCGGAAGCCAACTCAACATTACCTTTTTGGCAAGACGGAATAAACTTGCTGATTACCGTTATCAAATCTCTAGAAGCTATTCGTTTTCGACCAGAGGACTTTCAGCGCTCTGGGGAACAAGATTGGATGGTGCAAGTTGGTCTACTAGTTCAAGATCGAAAAGCCTTTCATCCCTATTTTCTAACAAATATTGGCAAGGCACTGTATCAATCACTTTTTCCTCCAGGCTCTAAACTTGAAAAAGTTCTGCAAAATGCAATTAATTTAGCCCAAAATAACGGAACTCAACTGCATATACAACTGGAAATAGCAGCAGATATATTAGGCTCAACTCGTTTACCTGATTATCCTTGGGAATTAATGCACGATGACCGAGGGTTTTTGACTCAACATCAAGTTACCTTCTCTCGTTACATTACCTATGATGCTGCACCGCCGAAGCTACCATTAATGGAGCAAGTTAACGTTTTGTTAATCTCCTCTGCGGCTTCTGACCCAGAAAATGCTTTGGAAAAGCTGCCACAGCAAGAACAACTTGCAGTACGCAGAGGTTTAGGAATAGCCGAGAAAGAAGGTCATATTCGGCTAGTTGAACTGAAACCCCCGACTTTAAAAGCTTTGCGGGATTATCTGACTGAACATCGGAATGAGACAGCACCTCATGTTATCCACTTTGATGGACATGGCTTGTTTGGTAAATGCTGTAACAATACATTGGATAATGGTCAGTTATGTCGAACGATACATAAAGGTATAAAAATAAACAGCTGCCAACGTTGCCATGCCTCACTTCCTGAACCGCAAGGATATCTAGTTTTTGAAGATGAAACTGGCAAACCAAATTATGTGAGTGCTAAAGAAATTGGTATACTGCTACAGCAAAATAGTTTTACTGATGATTCTAAACAGCTACGTGGTGTGGCTCTAGTGGTATTGAGCGCCTGTCAATCTGGTTTGGCATTAACTGGAACTTCAGTGTTTAATGGTGTAGCTCAAAGCTTAATTGCTCACCGCACTCCAGCAGTCGTAGCGATGCAGTATTCTGTGAGTGTGCCAGGTGCAACAGCTTTTAGTGAGCAATTTTATCGTTCACTTGGTCAAAAAGACCCCTTGGCAATGGCAGTGAGTCAAAGCCGAGAAGCAATGGGTACAGAAGGCAAGCAGTGGTATCGTCCAGTACTTTATCTGCGCTGGCAAGATAACGAAGGCGGTCAACTCTTTGCAGCACCCACTCCAGTTATTTCTACACGAATTAAATTAAAACCCTCTGTTTTTGTTCCATCTGCAAGTTTAGTCATAACAGCTTTGGTGTTTGGAGTACGACTGCTAGGAATACTGCAATCATCAGAGCTAAAGATATTTGACCAGATGATGCGACTGCGCCCAGACGAGAGAATAGATCCCCGGATTTTGGTTGTTACTATTGATGATGAAGATTTAAAATATCAAGATAATCAGGGAATGAAAAGACGCGGGTCGTTATCCGATACCGCATTAGCTCAACTTTTAGAAAAACTAAAACCTCATCAACCAAGTGTGATAGGCTTAGATATCATTCGTGATTTTCCTGTTAGCAACGACCAGCCAGAATTAGCAAACAAATTACAAAATAATGATAATTTTATTGCCATCTGCATAGGTAACGACCTCACAACTGGGGATAAAGGTATTGAACCTCCACCAGAAGTTCCAACAGAGCGTTTAGGTTTTGCTGATGTGGTTGTAGACGATGATAAAATTCTCCGCCGCTATCTGTGGGGTGCAACTTTTAACAGTAAAACTGCTTGTGAAACAGAAGTTTCTTTGAGCCTTAAGCTGGCACTATATTACTTAGCTAAAAAAGGTATTAAACCTGAAACCACGCATTCGGAAGATTTACTATTAGGAAAAACTCGCTTACAACGTTTACAGGCAAGAGCAGGAGGCTACCAAAATTTACACAATGATGGCTACCAAATGCTACTTAATTATCGCTCTCGAAATATTGCCAGACAAGTTTCTCTAAGAAATATTCTAGAAAATAGTTTTGACCCTTCCTGGGTGAAAGACCGAATAGTTATCATTGGCGTTACTGCTAGGAGTGTAAAAGATGATTTTTATACCCCATACAGTCTTAACGAACAGTCAGACCAAATAATGCGGGGTGTATTTGTTCAAGCCCAAATGGTAAGTCAAATTACTAGTGCGGCATTAGATGGTCGTCCTCTGCTAAGAGTACTGCCTTGGTGGGGAGATGTTTTTTACATCTGGCTCTGTTCTTTAGCGGGAGGTGTGTTTGGCGCAGTTGTGTTGCAGAGACTTGCTTGGCGCGATCGCAAAATAATTCTTGTGATTATAAGCACAGGTATTATTTTTGTCATCTCCTATGGCATCTGCTTTTTTCTTTTAATTCATGGCTACTGGCTACCATTTCTTCCTTCTACCATAGCTTTCCTTGCTACAAGTATAATTACGTTTAGCTATATGCACCAATTAGCGTATAAACGCTGTTAAGAAGACAGAAGAATATGTCTGTGTATTTTGTATATATCTTTATTCCATACTTCTATGAAAAAATGATAAAGTTACTTTTTAGACATCTGAGTTTAGCTTTAATTTTCCCTTTAACATTAGGCGCTTATCCTCTTGTTAAAGCAAACCCACGTTATAATAATGTTTTGGAAAATGAAGTTATTTCAAAGCAGTCAAAAAAACAACAGCCTCAAACCCCAGTACCTACAAATACACCTCCAACTTCAGGACTTATTTCCCAGATTATTCGCTTCTTATTACCCTCAAAAGGTGCCCCTGGTAAGCGAAGCTATGCTGCGGCAAGAGCGGATTGTCCAGCGATTGAAAAACCTCTGACGGCTTTAGTTCCAAAGACAAACATTGGTTTAACTATTTCTGAACATCCGACATTCTGGTTTTATATTCCTTACCAGCCCACAGACATAAATCCAGTTGAGTTCTTGCTAATAAATAATAAAAATAATCCGGTTTATAAAACTACTTTTCAGTTAACAAGTACACCAGGAATTATTAGTGTCAACTTACCTCAAAATATACCAGCCTTAGAAATTGGTAAAAAATATAACTGGGTATTATCCTATATGTGCGATCCAGGAAATCGCTTGAAGGATACTTTTGTTAAAGGATATATTCAGCGAGTTTCTATCAACTCTAATGTGAAAAATGATTTAGAGAAAGCAAGCAGACCGAGAGAGCAGATTTTGCTGTTCGCTGAAAATGGTCTTTGGTATGATGCTTTGACGATCCTGGCTAACGAACGCCGTCAAAAACCCAAGGATGCACAGGTAACAAAAGATTGGAAAGATTTATTGCTGTCCTCAGAAGGGGACTTAACAGAGATTAAAGAGATTGTTTCAGAACCTATTGTCTCTTGCTGCCAAAATATTGTAACTCAATAGCTGAAGCACCTGAAGTCCTTCAACTACC